>CAUZJF010000096.1:0-8024 GCA_963579975.1 Dehalococcoidia bacterium | reverse complement strand
CAGGCTCTCGGTGAACTTCGTCGGCCGGGGGCCGTCGTAAACCCACGTCGGGAACTCGCCCGGCGCATAGACCGGCGGCGTCCACGGTACATAGCCCAACCCTTCCTCTTCCTCCACCGGCACCGCTGTCGCGGCAGGCACCCTAGTCGCCACAATCGGCACCACGTACGCCGCCTTTGGCACCGCTGTCGCTTCAGGCACCGCAGTCGCTGCGGGCTCCGTCGTCTCTTCTTCCGTCGCATCCGCCGTATCTGTAGTATCTGTAGTATCCGTCGTATCCGTCGTATCCGTCGTGTCCGCCGCTGTCGTGTCCGCCGCTGCAGGCGGCTCCTCTTTGTCCGCGCTTCCACAAGCCACGGCCGCCACCAGGCTCAAGGCAACTGCTACCACCAGTAGCCACCTATATCTCTTTAACCTAGACGCCATTCGTCTCCTCCTCATTTGGGTTCTTCCGTTCCGCATTACGAGATTGCTCTGCGTTCCTCACACTACGAGCTTACAATCGCGTCGGTGGCGCAACCTAACACATAGCACTATGAAAGTCAATTCATGGTTTGGCTCGCAAAGCCTTGCGGATAGAGCAAAGACCCGGCGCCCACGTGACCGCCATTTCTGTCCATCCTCGCAGACCGCCAGAATCTCAAAAGTATTCATCCCAATTGTCAGGTTCTGTTCAGGCGATCTTCAGGGCTTCTTCATGCGACATTCAGCGGCCTCGGGTAGTGTCGATGCCGTAACGGGCCGATGTTGCCCGCTGGCTGGCACAACCCAAACCGATCGTAGGTCACGGTCTGGCTAATCAAGCGGTGTGGCGAGCGAGGTCGACAGACGGGGGAACGTCAAGCAACGCTGAGGCCCGGTGTCGAAGCCCCACAGAGGTTCTGGAAATGGTACGAGATTTCATCTACGCAGACGAGGACATGGTTCCCCTTATTCCCATTCTGTCCGAATCGGGTCACGCCCTGGCGGAGGCCTACAGCAGCGTCGAGGTCGTCAATCTACTGCTTCACGAATCCTTCGATCTGGTCATCATTCCCGACCGTGCCGAGCCCACCGATGCCGACGAGCTGCTGCCGCTGGTCCGCCGGCTCACTCGGGCAACCCTGGTCGTCGCTGGAGATAGGGACGAGATGGATCTCTCAATGGCACTGATGCAGGGAGCCGACCACTACCTGAAACTCCCCGACGACAAGAGGAACGTCAGAGAAGGCCCTCAGTCCCTGGATGAACGCGGTCTCGGAGCCCTTGATCGTCGTCTGGAAAATGACCACTTCGGGCTTTTCGTGGTCCGCAACCTCCAACCCGACCTCCGGATCGGTGACGACGATTGCATCGGTGTCTGGCCACCGGAGTTTGACCGCGACGCCTACCTTCTCAGCAGTATCCTGATTCCCCCCGACGAATAGTGTCTTCATTTCCGCTCCTTAATTCCTCAATCTGAAAGGTTGGATTGACCGGCACTATGCCGTGGCGTAGCGGGGATCGAGAGCCTGCCGCGTGCCGACAGCCGCCGTCCTGAACGGCGACGAGCTCTCGGTGAGAGCGGCGATCTCGCACCTCGATTGGCCAAGTGCCGCTAAGCCGTGTCCATGCTCCAGTTCCGTGTGGTCGTGGCCGCACCTGACGTGCGGTTCCATCGCGTGAATATAGAAGTGTTTTGTGACAAGAGTCGGTCGCTTCCACCGATCGTCAGGAAACCGGCGCCTCGCCATCGACTCCAAGCGGTGCCACTCGCCCGCTGTTGGACTATCCGTATGGCGCTTGAGGACCACCATCGGCACCTCGTACCGCATGCAAACGGTCGGCCAGCAGTATGTGTCGGCCATCAGCGCGTTCCGCTACGTGTCCGGGCAGAGTCAACAGTCCGCTGAGTGGTCGACCGTCGAGAGCAGAATCTCCATTACTTGCTCCTTGGTAGGTCCGTGTGGCTTGGGCCCGTTAGTTAAGCGAAGGCCGGGAATCTCTTCAGACGCTTCTTTGAGCACCACGCGGTTGATCAGGGCCAAGCGACTACAGTAGTCCTGGAGAATCTGGTAACCGAGCGCCCCACCAATAGTCCACGCCACATGTCGCCTGCCACTACCGTTTGCTTCGGCTACAATACCCGCCGGCTCAAGACTACTCGAGCGCACCAGGAGCGACCAATGAAACGCAGGACGGTCTACTTCAACGATGCCCGCCACTACTACCTGTGGCTCTACGAGCCACCGATGCAACTGCAGGACGCATGGCGGCCCGTCGACGAGGTGGCCGGCACGGCAGTAGACACGTTCAGCTACGGAGTAAGCCGATCGGACGGCCTGTTCTACCCTTCAAAGGTCAGCCGCATGTTCGGCGAAGGCAAGGCCCCTTTGACCTCCAGCTACGAGTGGCGGGCTCACGAGTGCATGAAGAGTCTGATCGACCGGGATCTCGACCCGCTCCAGGTGCTGATCAACCGGGCGCACGACAAGGGCATGGAGTTCATAGCGAGCCTGCGCCTGGGCGAATATGGCGGAATAGACCCGGCCAAGAGCGTCCGAAACGGCGGCCGCGGCTGGGTCCACGAAGACGTGCGGGACCACCTTTTCGCGATACACGAAGAGCTTGCCACAAGGTACCCGACCGACGCCCTCGAACTCGATTTCGCCGCCGCGCCGGCAGGTTCTCCGCCCATTCTCACCAAGGAGGACGCTCCCGAGTACACCCCCGTGGTAACGGAATGGACGCGGCGGGCCGCCGAGGTGGCGCGCAACAGGCCTGGAAATCCCGCGGAGATCGGGGCGAGGGTATACCCGACGGAGGCGCTCAATATCGACGCCGGCGTCGACGTCCGCACGTTGTTGGCCGAAGGCCTCCTGGACTTCGTGGTACCCATGGTCTACGGCCACAACCTCCTGGACACCGACATGCCGATCGACTGGCTTGTCGAAGCCGCCCACGAGGCTGACGTTTCGGTGTACCCGATGCTCATGCCCTACTACAACAACAACGAGCGCCACTACCACACGAGGGAGTTCGCGACGCCGGAGATGTTCCGAGCAGCCGCGGCCAGCTACTGGGACCGCGGCGCCGACGGGCTCTGCGCGTGGTTCTTCCATTGGCCGCTGCGCGACGCCGAGAGAAGCATCCTGACCGAGCTCGGCGACCCCGATTTGATCAAAGAAGGCTTGAAACACTACGTGGTCAACAGGGACACGAACTACGGATCGATAGTGGGCTACGATAGGCCGCTGCCCCTCGAGCTGCCGTCATCGGAGCTGGGAGTGCGGCACGAGATTCCTTTCTACATCGCGGACGATATCGACGGTCCGTCCGAGAGGGTTCGCCAGGTCCAGCTGCGCATCAAGACCGAGGGACTTGTCAGCGCCGACCGGCTGACCATCGAGCTGAATGGGGAGTCGCTGGAGAACGAGATTTGCCTGCGGCCCTACGCGGGGCCCCTGAGCCCGTACAACATGTGGCTGGAGTTCCACCTGGCCGGCGTTCGGCCGAAGAAGGGCCGGAACACTCTCACCGTCGCCCTAGAAAGCCGGCCGCCGCGATTGGCGGGGAGCGTCGTGATCAGCGACGTGGAGATTATCGTCGAGTACGGGCCGTACCCGTCGGGA
The DNA here is from genome assembly GCA_963579975.1 of Dehalococcoidia bacterium. Taxonomy (GTDB): domain Bacteria; phylum Chloroflexota; class Dehalococcoidia; order Lucifugimonadales; family CAUZJF01; genus CAUZJF01. Next base: position 4,434 of record CAUZJF010000096.1, on the reverse strand, counting down.
TTGAGACCAAGCACGGCGCCCGAATAGAAGCTACAGGGGCTTGTACATCGCTTCAGGGTGCTCGAAATAGGCGGGGGGGGGCTTCCAAATGTGCCAGGTCAGGGGCCACTCCTGCGGAATAGACGCATAGGCAGCGACCTTGTGGGGATCGGGCGCGATAGTGACGTAGAGGTGTGCGACTATCGCCAGCAACGTCCCCGGAAGGATCAGGACCGGGCGCGTCCAGCTTCGATCTAACCACAGCCGGCTGCTGTTTACAAGCATCAGCCAAACCAGCATCCAGAGGAGGTCGAGGGCCATCAGTAAGAAGAAGCCGAGTACCACGCCAACCAGGCCCTTGCCGATGAACCGCATAACCACGTCGACAGGCTTCAGTATGACGCCCACGACCGAAGTTACGCTGGTAATGATGAACCGCGCCGCCGTCGTTAGCACGTCGCTTGGGCTTTCGCTTCGCGCGATAGCTACACGTAGACCGATGTCCAGTATGTCCCAGCGCCAGGTCACGTCGAGCGGCCTCCGTTTCTTTCGTTTGCCGTCGTCCCAAACATTCTAGCATGGGAATTGGACCGCGGAGAATCCCGCCGGTCTCGGTCCGAATCAGCAATGAATCAGGAGTACCCCGTTGGATGAGCAACCGTCCGTAATCGAGTCGAAAGTGGTCGGGGTGTTAAACGACCTTGGGGTGCCGTACGAGATAGTGCGGATCGACCCCCAGTTCGCGGACACCGCCGATTTCTGCGCCAAGTACGGCTACGCCGTCGAGACCTGTGGGAACACAATCGTCGTCGGGTCCAGGCGAGGGCCGAAGCAGTACTCGGCGTGCATCGTGAAGGGCTCCGATAGGCTGGACGTTAACAAGACCGTCAAGAGGCTGATGGGAGTCTCGCGTCTCTCCTTCGCCTCCGCCGAGGACACAATGGCGCTCTCCGGAATGGAAATCGGAGGCGTTACGCCCTTCGCCCTCCCGCCCAACGTTCCGATCTACGCCGACGAGGCGCTGATGGGAATGGAGTACCTGATCCTCGGCTCCGGCAGTCGCTCGTCCAAAATCAAAGTCGCGCCCGAAGTATTACGGCACGTCCCGAACGCCGAGATCATTCCAGGGCTGTCCTTGCCACCGAGGCCCGACGGGTAGGTCATCGCGGTGACGCTGCCTCGCGACTCGCCGACTCGAATTCGTCGAGCATGCGTCTTAACCTTGGCACGTCTCCCGCTTGTAGCAAGGCTTTTTGAAAGTGCCCGTAAGGCAAATCGCGACCGACCACATGGAGGAATGCGTGGCGCAGCCTTTGAAGGAGCGGCTTCCGAGTAAGGTGTACCGTGATCAGAAAGTCCGGTCCGGAGGCATCCTTCCAGAGGGAAAGCCGCACGACATGGGATGTGTCGTTGCAGGCGCAATTGAGAAATTCCTCAGCATCGGTGCACAAGTTTCCTCCGCCAACGTAAAGTGGCCGGGTCGGCGCGAATCAAGGCCATGTGTTTAGATTGACGTCGTAGTCACATGCCCCAGCTAAAAACACTCTCTATAACGACGGTACGTCGTCTCCTGTCGATGCCGTATCGAACCAACCTAAATACGCCGACGTTCCTCGTCGATCAGATAGAAAACTCTGAAATTCCCGATTCTTAGTCTGTAGATGCCATCCTCCAGTTTGACTGTGCCGTTCGGCCGCGGTTCCGTGGAAAGGCTCTCAAATTGGTCAAGCACTCGCTCTTGATCGCCTCGTCCCAAGGCGCTTAACTCGCGTCTGACGCGTCTGCTGCGCAGCCTAACCTCATACACTAAGTCGGTCCTGTTTTTACTCCTCCAGGGTAGTTGCTTCTTCCTCCGGAGCCTCCAGCGCCTCCTTGGCTGCGAGCAGTCTCGCAAGGTCTTCTGGATGGTTGAGCAGATTCGCGTAACGGTCAAAATGATCTAGCAGTTGCCAGCGGTTCCTGAATCCGGCGAGAATCTCTTTCAGGGCGACATTGTCTCCTCGCCTGGTACTGTCCAAATCGAGATCACGCGACGATCGTTTGGGAGGGCGGCCTGAATAGGCATCAAACACCATGGCCGGGAACACCCAGGCGTCACCGGGCTCGCCTCCCTGCATCTCTAGGCAGACGTAAAAGAGGTGCAGGTCCTCCGGAACCGAGTCGATCTGAAACCAGACGGGGGCTGCTGGAGGCCGTCACGGTCTTTACTTGGAGCTTGAGCACCACCCCAGTAGCCACTGGAACCAGAGCATCTACGCCATCCACATCCACAAGGGGAACGTGTGGGACCATCCCCCTCTTCAAGAGCTCTCCGAACGCAAAAAGCTCCCCCTGTTTGCCCAGACGCTGTCAAGCCCCCTAAAACTCAGAGCTTGAGGCCATGGCAAACTCCTGTATGTTCTGGCTGCCCGGCCAGGATTCGAACCTGGGTCAAAGGATCCAAAGTCCTTTGTGCTACCACTACACCACCGGGCATCGATGAAACCGCTGGATCGGTCCCGCCCATCAGCGAGACCCGCGCTTGCGATGGGATTGAGATCTAGGCGAAGGTCCTCTACGGCCGTCCTTCGGTCCGGAAGAACGGCCGATACCGGCCGAGCCAGTCGAAGTACCGCCTCGCTCTGCCGAGCTCCGCCGGGTCTGGCGGCTGTGCGCTCAGGCGGTAACCTGACATCTCGCCCGCGACGATGCAGACCCAGAACGCCAGCAGCCCAAAGGCCGTCGAAAGGGACGGATGACCGGTCGAGTCCTGAAGACCTGTGAGCAACATCGCCTTGCTGACGACCGTCATCGCCACGAACCCGGCGACCAGGCCCACCGAGGCCCCACCCGCAACGTAGACAGTACACTTCATGGGTCGAGCTTGCTCGCTACTCCTGGATATCCTCGACCTCACGGCCCTGTTCTTGGGCCTTCCGGACGGCCTTCATCAGCTGGTAGACGTTGATCGGCTATCCTACGCCGAACACGTTCGGCGTGAAGATCCTCGGGTCGTCAGGATTCCAGAAGCGTGACTTGAACCTTTCGATCGTTGGGAACCTGAAGTCATATGGGACGTTCGCGAACCGACCTGCCGGCTGTTTCTGCCGGTAGGCGTGGGTATGGCAGCCACCATAACAGGCGGCGACGGCCGCCCGCATTAGCGACGAGATAGTCCTCATAATTCCCACCCCAAATCCGCAGATTCCCGTTCGCATCTAATATACCGCATGGGTTGTCGATACACCATCGAGCGTGCTTCGAGGGTGCGGCCGCGCCGGACCACCTTGAGGGTGTTCGCGCGTACTGGTGTGCCCTACGTCCAAATACGACGCTGTCCTACCTGCCGTTGCCCCAAACCGACAGCCTTTTTGCGACCGCGTCCGCGATGACCTATACTTAACAGCGGCGCCCAGCGGCTTATTGCCGTGTGGGTGCCAGTTTACAATACGCCGAGTCTCCGTATACAACAAAGGAACGACCTATGCAGGCATCATCAGGCGTCGGCCAACTCTCCGAGCTCGCGACCAGAATCCGAGAGAACGTCCAGAAAGTCATCGTCGGTAAAGACGAGGCTATCAACCTGACGATGGTCGCGCTCCTCTGTCGCGGACACGTCCTTATCGAAGACGTGCCTGGCATCGGCAAGACCACCATGGCCAAAGCGCTGGCCCAGTCCCTGGGAGCAACCTTCAAGCGCATCCAGTTCACGCCTGACCTGATGCCCACGGACGTGCTCGGCGTCAACTTCTTTAACCAGAAGTCGTCGGAGTTCGAGTTCCGTCCGGGGCCGATTTTCAGCCAGGTACTCTTGGCAGACGAGATAAACCGAGCGACTCCCAGGACCCAATCGGCGCTTCTGGAGGCTATGCAAGAGGCTCAGGCGACCGTCGATGGCGAAACGATGACACTCCCGACGCCTTTCCTTGTGATGGCGACCGAAAACCCGGTGGAGATGGAAGGCACGTTCCCGCTTCCGGAAGCCCAGTTGGACCGGTTTATGATACGCGTCGAGATGGGCTACCCGTCGGCGGAAGAAGAGGCAATGATTTACACGCGTTTCGAAAAGGGCACGATCCTTGCAAGCCTCGAGCCCGTGACCCGCGCCAACGAGCTCATGCTGATGCAAGAGGTCCCTCCCAGCGTCCGAGTGGACGATACCGTCCGCGACTACATAGTCAGCATCATCGCAGCGACCCGCGACCACGACGGCATCTCGCTAGGCGGCAGTCCTAGGGCAGGGCTGGCCCTTTACAAGACGTCGCAAGCCTGGGCCGCGCTCAGCAGCAGAGATTTTGTGAGTCCCGACGACGTTAAGAAGATGGCCCCGTCTGTCCTCCCCCACAGGATGATTCTCAGCTCCACCGCGCGCCTGAGGGGTAGCAGCGCCGCCCAGTTGGTGACCGACATCCTCGCGGCGGTGCCCGTGCCCATCGAAAGGTAAGCATCGTTGCTCCCGGCCGGGCTGAACAAAAC
>CAUZJF010000095.1:0-8093 GCA_963579975.1 Dehalococcoidia bacterium | reverse complement strand
CGCACACGTCCGAGGATGACTCGGAGGTACGGGTTCCGAGGCCTTCCCTGGAGAGTGTTCTCACTCCCGCCGCCTTGGCCAGACTCGACCAGCTCGGCCCCAGCTTCCAGCAGGCCATTCGAGTGTCAGCCTTCGGCAATGACATGGACATCCAAACCTTTGCCGTCATGTTCACCATGTTCGAGGTTTTCTTGCTGAAGACCCCTCCGGGGCTGGAGCTGCCGGCTATCGAAGTCTATTTTACCCAGCAAGAGCTGGCAGACTTCACGGCGCTTCCCGAAGATATCCGGAATACAGTCGAACCCAGCTATCACGGTCGTCTCGTCCAGTGGTTCGCCGCAATCGGGATCTATCCGTCGGCGCCCACAATGTTCATGCCGCCCGAGGATGTGCTTTCAAGCTATGCGAAAAGCGTCTTGTCGCTCGGGACATTCCAGGCTCAGGCGGGCGGAAGAGAGTAGAGGTGGTCTGCCGGTATCCGGATTGTTAAGGACGGCGTCTAGGACGGCGACTGGGCGAACGGCCGCGACCAGGCCTTCGCGCCTGGCGGCGGGTTCGTCATTAGCCTGATCGTATCTCGAAACCCGCTCTACAGACCTAGACCAGCGGCCACGGCACGTTGCGGTAGGGGTCTAGCTCGGGGATAACCGGTTCGGCCAGAACATACTCGGCTCGCCGTTTGAGCGCGTCGATCTCGCTCCCGGTCAGCAGCTCGCCCAGCTCCGCAATAGTCTCGTCTTTGGAGTCGAGGTCCCCGGCGACAGCATCGAGTTTAGCCAGAAGAGCCGGGGTGACGTGAGCACCCCAAAGGTCAAACATCACGGTCCGTACCTTGAAGTCCTCGTGGAACGTGAGGCCGTGGTCGATGCTCCATATTCTGCCATCGCCCCCCAGCAGACAGTGCCCTGCCTTGCGGTCGGCATTGTTGGCAACGAAGTCGAACAGCGCAAAGGGTAGCAGCTCGTCTCGTTTGTCTTGGATCAGATCGAAGTACGTTGCCTTCGAGCTGGAGTCGACGTAGAGCTGCATCGAGCCGACGCCGTAGGGCCCTTCCCGCAGCACGGTCGGCGGTATCGCCGGCCATCCGAGGGCACGGCCAAACACGTAGGCGGCGTATTCTCGTCTGTATAGCGTGCCCTCTGGGAAGTCGTATAGAGGGGTCTCGCCTTCCCTGGGTTTATAGACCGCGGGGATGTACTGCCCGGGGCCCGCATCGATGTGGACCAGGAAGGTGTAATTCGATCCCCAGTGGATACGCCTTCCACCGATGATCTTGCTCTCCGCCAGCAAACGCAGCGCGTCCTCGTCGGAAAGCGTGACCGATACGCGTCCGTCTTGATGGACGTCCGACTGAGAAGCCGCTTGTTTACCGCCTCGCCCCATCGGCTGTTACCCGGCTCGGAGCCCCACCTAGAGCTCTCGCAAGTCCACTACACCGTGCCCGTTGGCGCGCGGACACTTGTGTCCGGACGGATCGAGAGGCACGCCGCAAAGCGGACACGTCGGGCGTCCTGCGGCGCACACCCGAATCGCCTCTTCGGAGAACTTTTTGAACTGTGTAAGGTCTCCCCACACCCGGACGGTTGGATCGCCGTCCTCGCCGGACTCTACGTCGTGGGCGTCAATAATCAACCGCCGGCTGACCTCGTCTTGCGCCAGGGTCATCTTTCCGACGTCGAAGTCGAGTTGGACCGTCGGGTCGCTGCCCCTGTCCGGGTCCGAATCCTCTGGTTCGCTGCGCTCCGGCAGCGTCGTGAGAAGTTGGGTGATCGCAAGGGCGAGCTGGAAGAGCTGGTCCTTTTCCAGCCACATCGTAGCGGAGCTGTTCGCCGAGTCCACGAGGATCCGGAAGGTCCGTTGGCCCGGTTTGCCCAGAGCCTCAGCCCTCAGTTCGGTTACGTGCGTGAATTCAACTTCAGGTGTCGCCATACTCCTGACTCAATGTTATTCGGTAAGCCAACGGGCCGCAAGCCATGTACGGGTGCCCCGATGTCGCATCGGGGGCATGCGGCTGCCGCCTCTACGGACCGGCCCCTCCGTTCAGAATCAACGCAGCGAAATACCCGGCCCCGAATCCGTTGTCGATGTTGACGACGGTAATGCCTGGAGCACAGCTGTTAAGCATCGCCAGGAGCGGTGCGATGCCCCCTAAGCCGGTCCCGTAGCCGACGCTCGTGGGTACCGCGATAACCGGAGCCCGCACCAGTCCGCCCACCACGGAGGGTAACGCGCCCTCCATCCCGGCTACGACGATCAATACGCGGGCTTCCTGTATCGCTGGCAGCACGTCGAATAGGCGATGGATCCCCGCTACGCCGACGTCGTTGAAACGCTCCACCCGGCATCCCATAAGCTCGGCGGTAACGGCGGCTTCCCTGGCCACGGGTTCGTCGGAGGTGCCCGCGCTGACGACCACGAGGCCGGGGACCTGGATGGGAGTGTCCCTGCGGTCCGCAACGATGGTCTGCGCGATCTCGTCATGTACGGCGTCGGGTACCTCTCTGACAACTGCGGAGAAGGCTTCTGGGGATGCCTTGGTGATCAGCAGGCGTTCCGAGCGTTCGAGCACCGCTGCTGCAAGCGTCGTGATGTCTTCCGGCGATTTACCCATGCCGAATATGACCTCAGGGAATCCCTTGCGAAGCGCCCTGTGGTGGTCCACCTTGGCGAAGCCCAGGTCTTCGTATGGGAGGACCCGTAGCTCTGCCACCACTTGATCGGCATCCAGGCGGCCGGTCTCGAACCCTTCGAGGATCTCTCGCAACCGCTGCTCGTCGATGGCGCACACCTCCCTGTCAACGTCCTGGGATTATAACGCGGAACGGCGAGCGTTCCGACCTTCCGATGGCCAAGATTCGGCGTTTGACACGCTACATGCCCGGTGCTACGCTCACCGCCCACTTGCGCCCAGGCCATAGCGAGGTGCTCATGAAAGCCGCCGTGCTTCGCGCTGCGCGCGAACCGCTGGAGATCGAGGATGTGCGGATCGACGCGCCCAGGCCTCGGGAGGTACTGGTCCGTACCGGCGCTTGCGGCGTGTGCCACAGCGACCTTCACTATGTTGACGGCAAAAGGGGCATCGAGATGCCGGCGGTCCTCGGGCACGAGGGCTCGGGCACCGTCGAAGCGGTAGGCGATCTGGTCTCGTACGTCGGGCCTGGAGACCGGGTGATCACGTGCCTGTCGACGTTCTGCGGACACTGCGAGAAGTGCCTGTCGGGACGTCCGTCCCTCTGCGACGGAGACGACGTAGAGCGTGCCTCAGCCGAGCCTCCGCGCCTTACCCGGGGCGGCGCTCCTATCACGCAACTGCTCAACATCGGTGGCTTCGCCGAGCAGATGCTCGTCCACGAGAACTCGGTTGTGAAAGTGGATGACGGCCTGCCCTTCGAGCAACTGGCCCTGGTCTCGTGTGGAGTCACCACGGGGATCGGGGCCGTCCTGAACACGGCGAAGGTGGAAGCGGGAACCACCGTGGCCGTCATCGGGTGTGGTGGAGTGGGGTTGAACTGCGTGCAAGGCGCCGTGATAGCGGGAGCCCGGCGGATTGTCGCGGTCGACACGATTGAAGCCAAGCTCGAAATGGCCCGAAATTTCGGCGCCACCGACGTCATTAACGCGTCGACCTCGGACGTCGTGTCCTCCGTCAAGGACCTGACAGATGGAGGCGTCGACTACTCGTTCGAGGCGATTGGCAACAAGTGGACCACCGCCCAGGCTTTCAAGATGTTGAAATCGGGCGGTACCGCAACGGTAATCGGTCTTTTCCCTGACGGAGAAACCGTCGAGCTGGAGGGCGAGCTGTTCATCGGCGAGCGAAGGATACAGGGGAGCAGCATGGGCTCCAACAGGTTTCGCATCGACATACCGCGTTACCTTGATCTCTACAAGCAGGGCCGCCTCAAGCTCGACGAGCTTGTGTCGAAACGGTTGGAGCTAGACCGGATAAACGACGCCTTTGAAGAGATGAAGCAGGGCAGGGTGGCCCGCAGCGTTATCGTCTTCTGAAGCAACCTGCGGATGCCAGACCCCGAATTCACATCAGACTCGCCAATAGCGCATCATGACTGACGGCAGCGTCGATCTCATACTCACCGACAGGGACAGAGAGATCTTTGAGCGGGAGCTGGCGTCCTTTGTTCCGGACCGCGTGTTCGACGCTCATTCGCACTTCATCCACCCCGAGTTCTTCTGGCTGGGCGCGGTACGCCGCTTTGCAGCAGGTGCTCTACCCGGGTCGTCGACTTGGAGCGCTCTTCCTCGCGTACTCGTCGCCCGACAAGCAGTCGGCCTTGAGCAACCAGTTCACGGCCGATCAGGTAAAGCACGATTCATACGCCCGCGGGTTTATGTTCGTCGGTCCGGACGATGACCCCGATTTCGTCCGCAGTGAGGCAAGGCGATTAGGGGCCGACGGATTCAAGGTGTATCACGACCGAGTGCCTCAGGCGGACACCTGGAACGCCGACATTCCTCAGTACATGCCCGAATGGCTCGCTGAGATCGCCGACGGGTTTCTGTGGCTTAGGCCCGAAATCGTGGCGGCGGGGCGGACGGGTGGCGTCAGCCTCGACCCGACGCTCATCGGCATCGAAAACCTGGGCTCGCTCAAACACTCCTGCTGATCGGAAAGGCTGAGCGACAGCCAGATTGACACCCCCTTGCCGCAGCCATAAAATGCGCACTCTAAGCATGTCGATCATCTCCGTCGCGATCAGCCGCAGCCGCGACCACATTTATCAAGGGGACAGCGCATGGAAACCAAAGCCTACATACTGATCGAAACAGCGGTCGGAAAATCCCGGCACGTGACGGACAACCTTCGGAGCCTTGAAGGCGTGGAGAACGTCGACCCCGTCACTGGTCCCTACGACATCATCGCAGTCGTCGCTGCGCCTGACTTGAACGCTGTCGGGGACCTCGTAACGAGGCACATCCACACCATCGACGGAATCGTACGCACGGTCACCTGCCTGTCGGTCGGCGGTTCATAACGCGGCGGGTTCCGTTCGCGCACTCCATCGGTCCCGGCTGCTGGCGTACAGCCGTCGGTGCTCTGTTGTCGTTGCTCGCGGTCAATCTTCTCGTTTTCTCTGGCTGTAGGACGAAAGGCTAGCTGTTGAACCTCGAGACCGTCTTCTCGATGGAGACCTCCTCCATCAAGTTCGGCCCCGGCGTTACCCGTGAGGTCGGATACGAGATGCGCAGGCTCGGAGCCAGACGGGTCATGGTCGTGACCGACGCGAATCTCGCCGCTCACCAGGCCGTCGAGACGACGCTCGCGGCACTACGGTCGGAAGGCATAGATGCCATCCTTTTCGATCAGGTCCAGGTCGAGCCTACCGACGCGTCATTCAAAGAGGCGATAGAATTCGCCACCGAGGGCCGGTTCGACGGCTACGTGGCGGTCGGTGGCGGTTCCAGCATGGACACGGCCAAGGCCGCCGATCTGTACGCGACGTATCCCGCCGATTTCCTCACCTACGTCAACGCTCCCATCGGCGAAGGCAGTCCAGTTCCGGGCCCCCTAAAGCCGCTGATCGCTATCCCAACCACGACCGGCACCGGCAGCGAGACGACCGGCGTGGCGGTCTTCGACCTGTTGGAGATGCGGGCCAAGACCGGGATCGCCCATCGGGCCTTGCGTCCCGTGATGGGCATCGTCGATCCCGAGAACACTCGGACGCTGCCGAAGATGGTCGTGGCCTGTAGCGGAATGGACGTCCTCAGCCATGGGCTCGAGTCTTACACGGCCCTTCACTTCGACCGGAGGGAGGCCTCCGAAGACCCTGGGAAGCGTCCGGTCTACCAGGGCGCCAACCCAGTCAGCGACGTCTGGGCGTTGCGCGCTATCGAGATGGTCTCGCGTCATGTTGTGCAGGCGGTCGACGACCCGGACGACAGGGAAGCCAGAGGCCAGATGCTCCTGGCGGCTACGTTCGCGGGGGTGGGCTTTGGGAACGCCGGGTGTCACCTGCCGCACGGGATGTCCTATGCCGTCTCCGGTATGGTCCGCGAGTTCTCGCCGGAAGGCTACCCGGACGACCCGATAGTCCCCCACGGCATGTCGGTGATCCTGAACGCGCCGGCCGTATTCCGGTTCTCGGGCCCCACCAACCCCGAGCGCCACCTGCGGGTTGCGGGCCTCATGGGAGCGGACCTCTCGGGCGCGTCGCCCGAAAACGCAGGTGACCTCCTGGCCGACGCGATCGTCGACCTGGTTCGGCAGATCGGCATCCCCAACGGTCTGAGCGCCGTCGGGTACACACCAGCCGACGTTGACGACCTCGTCGCCGGAACGCTACCCCAGCACCGTGTAACCCGACTCTCCCCACGGTCGGCGGGCCAAGAGGAGCTCCGCAGCCTCTTCCTGGACTCGATGACGCTTTGGTGAACTCTGCAACCCTAACGGCTACTGGGGTGCCAACGGGTGACTGTAGCTGATCTGCTTACCTCCATCCCGGACTCTTCCATTGCGCCGCCAACCAGTTGCGGCATAGAAGCCTGCCCCTCGCGGATAGTTTTCCAGCGTCCAGAGGCCTGCTTCCTTGTAGCCGTCTTTCGAGAGGAAGTGGAGGCAATGTGTCATGAGCGCCTCGCCGACCCCGGTCCGCCAGTAAGCAGGATCCACGGCGATCGTGTCCAACTCCCCAAGACTTGGGTCTGTCGGGTCTCGGCAAGGGCCGATGCCCGCGAATCTGACAGTCTCACCATCAAGCTTGGCTACCCACCAACGCTGTGGCGGAGATGAGCCAATGTCTCGTCGCCAGCGAGCGATCAGTTTAGGTTCGATCGAGCGGTAACCCATCAGATGCCCGAATCCGGCGTTCCACGAGACCACGTAAATGCGCGTCACATCTTCAGCATCGGAGGGGACTGCAGCACGGATCGATAGTGGGTGGGGAGGCTCTCTCGACATCGTTTCGGCCTGTGCGCAGGATTCGGCGTTGGCCCGCAACCGTGGTGCATGGTGCAGCGATTGCAGGTCTGTGTGGGTCGTGGCCAAAAAGTCGTATTTCCTCTCCCTTTGATTGGAAAGGACTAAGGTGACGGTGATCCGAGTCCGCTAGAGATCGAGCCAGCCCAGACGTACAGCCGTAACCACCGCGTGAGTGCGATGTGACGCTCGCAGCTTCGTCATCGTCGCTGTTAAGTGGTTCTTGACGGTTCGCTCCGAGATACTCAGCTCGGCACTGATCAGCTTGTTAGGGTAACCCTCGCGGACGAACGACAGTACCTCTCGCTCGCGGCCGGTAAGTGGCTCGGCGCCAATTTGTGCCGCATCGGAGGCGGTCGCGCCGTTGGACACCGACGGTCGGGCGGCTGACCCGTTGGTCGCACTGTTTGGGACGAGACCGGTATCGATAGTGCGTTCGGCCGACCATCTGCCCACCGTTCGATCTACGTTCACCGCAAGGAGCCCGAATGCGAGGGCGGCAGCCGCAAGGAGGGCGCCACTAACCGCCAGCCTTCTGACAGCTGAGACAGACGGCGCTTTGGTTTCGTCAGCCATCGCCCGGTACCTTCCCCCATTCTCCCCGATTCCGCTTCTCGAACGTAGGCTCGTCAGCGAACGGAAGGGCGAACGTGTGTCGATGCGGGCCGCCACTTGGTTTAACATGGGGGCACCCTAATCGACGCAGATGCACCGAGACGTTTGTTTTCAGACGGAGTTCGGTTGGTAAGGCCGACAGATTTTCACTTTTGGCCTGATCGCAAGCGCGTGTATTAGCACATTTGTGCAAACCGCACGAGCCGCGGCGGCCCATGTTTCTAATGGAGGCTCACATGCTTATAAGAGCCGAATGTACGTCTGCGGAAGTCCCGACGTTTGACGATAGGGATTGTCGTTGCTAGACTCACAGCCGGTTTCGCCTAACGCTGAGCCTGCAGAAGTAATCATTGGAGGCCGAGTTATGCCCGAGACGCCCGTCCTGGTTAGTACAAGTGGTAGATCTGCGATAGATGTCGCCATAGAGGTCGCCAGAGCGGCGGGCGAAATCCTGGTCGACAGGTTCAAGGGAGCCTTGGAAGTGTCTTATAAAGGGCGTGGCAACATCGTCACGGATGTGGATTTGGCCGTCGAGGAGGAA
>CAUZJF010000094.1:0-8098 GCA_963579975.1 Dehalococcoidia bacterium | reverse complement strand
GTATGGCTCTTGTGATTCGACGCGTAGATCACGCGCCCCTGACGGGTTGCCGACTGTGCGATCTCGACGTGTGCGTGCTGCCGGTCTATCTTGCGGAGCAGCGGGTAGAGGGGATGCTGCAGAGCCCGATACATCCGGTAGCGCTGAGTGGTCCGAAGCTCATCGAGGTAGGCATGGACGCGTTCCTGCGCCTGACGGGGGCTCTCGCCGTCGCCCCCCTGCAGGTGACGAGCGACTTCTTCACGACCGAGCACCGCTTGGGTTATCTCATCCTGCGGCACGCGCGAACTATACCACCCAGGGAACGATAGGGTCGTCGCGCTCTTACGGAGCCACAGAGACCGTGGCAGGGCGGGAGAGTCGCACCGTGAGCCTGGCGCCCGCGACCAGCGTCGCGGCCTCACCATCACCCGCCATCGTCGCCGCGGTTCCGCCCGCGGCACCGGCCGCTCCGCCAATGGCTGCCCCCCGGCCGCCCCCGAAAATCGCGCCCAGAATCGCTCCGCCGATTGCAGCTCCGCCGATCTTGGCGGCACTCTTACCGCCACGCGCCTGGCCCTCTCGATACACCGTCTCTGTCACGACCGGCACCTCGATGGAATCGTCGAGGACCACCGTGTGAAACCGCACACCGAGGCGGGAAGCTCCCTTGAACTGGCCAGCGCGCTCGACGAGTACGACAGACCCGAGCATCCGCGTGCCGGCCGGGATGGCGACCCGATCGCTCACCATCACGTCTCGGGTAACCCTCGCCTCGACATCGTCTTCGACCTCTGCGGTGTCGCTGGAGACCGGTGTGTCGACCTGTAGACCGATGACCGAGTCGGCGGTGAGCACGAGTTCTTCGATAGTCGGCGGTGGCTCTCCAGGCGGCAGCGTGGATCCGAGCGATTGTGTGCCTACTGTGCGCAGACTCAGCTCGTCGGGCTGTCCCGACTCGTCTTCGTCGTCGTCATCGTCATCTGCGCCTTCGCTTGGCGAGGGTTTCGACCGTCGCTCCCAGCCGGGAGCTTCAGGGAGGTCACGCGCACTGGCCTGAGGCGCTGGCGAAGGGCGATCACGATCGGTCGCAGAGGGCGCCGGCGAGCCCTCCCGAGCTGGTGGCTCTGACTTGGGTCGATTCGCGTCAGAGCGGCGCGTGTCCTGTTCGGGTGCGGACGATTGAGGCGGAGCTACCCGCTGAGTCTGTGCCTGCATTGGCGCGGCATCGGTCTTGCGCGTCTCCTCGACCTCGTCGGTGATGACCTCGTCAGTTTCAGTGGCTTCCACAGCTTGGGTGTCGGCTGACACGCCAGCGTCACCTTCAGCGTCGGAATCGTCTTCGCCATCTACTGGGTCGATGACGACGTCAATAGGCGGGGAGCCGGGAAGGTCGGCAACGGTTTCCGCCGGCTCTTCTACAGTTACGCGGTTGTCCCGAACTGCCAGATAAGCGCCGGCGCCGGCTGCGGCAATGACGAGGGCGGCCAGCGCGGTGAGGGCAATCGGTTTGACTACCATTGGGAAACACTCCTCTTTCCTCAAAAGAAAGAGCAATCGTCGTGCCGATTCGAGCTTCTGGATTATGCCTTCTTTTGCGCGCCTTTTGACAGCCCGCTGGACTTGGGCGTCTCCATCAGGGACGTTCTGTCACCCGGAGGTGACTCTCGTGCTCAGAGGGACCATGAGGTAGAATGTGCAGCGCCTCCGGCGCAGGGTCCACATTGTTGGGAGTCGTCGCGTAATTCTTCGAACGGGGCCCAGGTAGTCTAAGTCTCGATTTGGCCACACCAGTGCCGCCACAGGGAAGCCAGAACCCCAGCCTCGCACCGCGGCTCTTGGCCGCGGTCGGTCTACTTTTTGTTTTCCTGATTGGCGTTCACGGGCTGGGCAGCGGATTCAAGCTCCTGGGCGGAGACCTGGTCCAAAGCCTCTTTGCAGCGACAGAGAACCCTTTTATCGGACTGGTTGTCGGGTTGCTCGCAACCACGCTCCTCCAGAGCTCGTCGGTCACGACTTCAATGATCGTCGGGTTGGTTGCCGCCCCGGAGAACCCACTTCCCCTGGCCAATGCGGTCCCGATGGTGATGGGAGCCAACATCGGAACGACGGTGACTGCGACGATGGTCTCACTGGCCCACCTGAATCGCCGGAGGGAATTCGAGCGGGCGTTTCCCGTCGCAGTCTGCCACGACGTCTTCAACTACATGGCCGTACTGGTACTTCTGCCACTGGAGATGATGACGGGCTATCTGCAGCGGTCCGCCATCTGGTGCGCGGGCCTTCTCAGTGGTTTCGGCGGCCTCGAGTATGACAGCCCTCTCAAATCGGCGCTGAACCTGGGATTCGCTCCGGTTGAAGCGGCCGGTGACATGTTCTCTGCCGAGGGAGGCCGGGCCCTCTTCTTGATCGCTGTGAGCGCGGTTCTCATCTTCTCGGCGCTGTTCCTGCTGGTCAAGGTAATGCGGGCGGCTGTGCACTCCCGGGTCGAGGGGGCAATCGGCAGGGTTTTGGGGTCAAGGGGAGGGATCTCGATCCTTGTTGGCATTATCGTCACGGTCATGTTCCAGTCGAGCTCGATCACGACATCGCTACTCGTGCCTCTGGGCGGTGCCGGACTCCTCACACTGGAGCAGG
This sequence comes from Dehalococcoidia bacterium, assembly GCA_963579975.1. Classification (GTDB taxonomy): domain Bacteria; phylum Chloroflexota; class Dehalococcoidia; order Lucifugimonadales; family CAUZJF01; genus CAUZJF01. The sequence goes on along the minus strand of CAUZJF010000094.1, from coordinate 5,482 downwards.
CGTTTCCGGTCACCATCGGCGCCAACATTGGGACAACGGTCACGGCGTTGCTGGCTGCGCTGGCTGTCTCTGGTCCCAACGCCGCCGCCGGACTCGAGATTGCACTCGTACACCTGTTTTTCAACCTGAGTGGGTTGATACTGATCTATCCGTTGAAGGCGATTCGGAGAGTGCCCCTCAGCGCTGCGCGCGGTCTCACACGCCTTGCCATTCGATCCAGGAGGCTCACGGTCCTGTGGATCGCCCTGTTGTTTTACGGTCTGCCCGTGCTCTGCATCGCTATCAGCCGGGCGATTCAGTAACCAGAAAGGACATCGAATCATGCTTCGCGAATTGCTCAGCATCTTCCGAGCGAGCGACCCACTTGCCGAGGTCGGCGACAACTTCGCACGGATGCTGAAGCTGACGCACGACATGAACCTCGCGGCCGGAAAGATCTTCTTCGAGGAGGACAATCAGGTCGAACGCAAACTGATCTACGAGGGGGACAGCGAGGTCAATGAGCTCGAACGGACGATTCGCCGGCAGGTCGTGACCCACCTTGCCGTACCTGGCAGCGACGCCGATCTACCGTATTCGCTCTTGCTGATCAGCCTGATCAAAGACGTCGAGCGGCTCGGGGACTACGCGAAGAACTTAGCCGAGCTCGCCGACATACGTCCTCAGCTTCTCCCCGAGGGCTCGGTTCTCAGCGAGCTGATCAGTATCCGCCGACGCGTTGAGATTGCCTTCCAGTCTTGTTCGGAGGTTTTCGTTGGCGCCCGAAAGGACAAGGCGGCAGAGTTGATCCGGCAAGGGCGAGAAACGGCACGACGTTGCGACCGACTGATATCGGAGATTGGTCGCAGTGAGTACGACGCCGCGACGACCACGGCGTTCATCCTCGGCACCCGCTACTACAAGCGAATCGGCGGGCACGTCCTCAACGTACTGTCGAGCGTCGTCATGCCTCTGGACCAGGTCGACTACTACGACGAAGACGAGCCACCCAAGCGCGTTTCCGAGTAGCGGATGTGAACGGACGAATCACGAGGCCGTGAGAAAAACAGCACACGTCGTCGTCGTCGGGGCCGGCGTGATCGGATGCGCGGTGGCCTACGAAATTGCCCGGCGGGGCGGGCGTGTTCACGTGATCGACCGGCGTGACGTGGGACGGGGGTCGACGCAGGCTTCCGCCGGCGTACTGGCGCCCTACCTCACCGCTCACGAGGGGAACCCGATTCTCGGTCTCGGTGCGCGAAGTCTGGCCCTCTACGACGAGTTCGTGTCGCGCGTGGTTGAAGACTCGGGCTCGACCGTTCAGTATGTTCGTAACGGCACGCTGGAAGTCGCATTGAACGCTCAGGAAGCCGAGAAGCTCGAGTCAGTACACCGTGTCTACGCTGAGATGGGAGTGGACGTCGAGCTCCTCGATCAGAAGGCAGTGCATGCGGCCGAGCCGCAGCTGTCCGAGGACATCCAGGCCGGTCTTGTTGTTGGTGGCCACGGGTATGTCGGTGCAGCCGATTTGACCAAGGCCTTGCGCCGAGCCGCCGGCGCCTACGGTGTGACGTTTGCTCCGGCGACCTCTGCGACCAGGATCTCGGCCGTTGGCGATTCGATGAGGGTCGAGACGGGGGCCAAAACCCTGTCGTGCGATGCGGTCGTCATGGCGGCCGGGAGCTGGTCGGGCCAGGTCGAGGCCGAGGGCGAGGAGCAGGTCCCCATCCGTCCAGTTCGCGGCCAGCTCCTGCACCTGGGCTGGCCGATGTCCGCCCTAAACCGAGTCATCTGGACGGACAGGTGCTACTTCGTTCCCTGGAACGACGGTTCCGTCCTCGTGGGCGCGACCGTTGAAGAGGTGGGCTTTGACGAACGGGCCACCGTGGCCGGCGTGCAGGAGCTCTTGGGGCTTGCGTGTAGAGTGGCGCCGAACACTGGGAAAGGCTGGTTCCGCGACGTCCGTGTTGGCCTGAGGCCCGGGACACCCGATAACCTCCCGGTGGTCGGACCGTCGCCGAACCTTCCGGGTTTGATTTACGCGACTGGTCACTTTCGGAACGGAGTGCTGCTGGCGCCGCTGACGGCGGCGATGGTGGCCGACCTCGTGTTAGATGAGAAGCGCGACGCGGCGCTGGACGCTACCGCGCCGGGGAGATTTATGGCGGACTGAGCCGGCGAGCGTATCGCTTTCCTGCGCGTCCGACGAGGACCTGTGAAGCTCAAGCACTCCTACAGCGCCCGCGAGGTGGCTGCGCTGACCGGGCTCACCGCCCGCCAGCTGCAATGGTGGGACTCGCGTCGGTTGTTTGCGGCGACTGTTGCGTCGCGAAGGACCGAGGCGGGCGGGTTCACAGAGCGTCGCTATTCTCCGGTCGACCTATACGAGCTTCTGGCCCTGGCCGATCTCCGTCGGAAAGGCTTTACGGTTCAAAAGATTCGAACGATCCTGACGGTGTTGCGGGAGCAGTTCGGTATTCGTCTGTTCGATGCGCTTGGTGATGAGGGGCCGGTGACACTCTTGACCGACGGTCGCGAGGTGTATGCCAAGGCAGAGACGGGAGAGTTCTTCAACTTGCTGCGTTCGCCGGACCAGCCGCTGCTGGTCGTCGGTGACAGCACCGGGCTCAGGGGTCTCAGTGCGCGGACACGGTCGAAGAAGAAGAAGAAGGTGAAAAAAGGCAGTGCACCCCAGTGATAGGCTGTTATTGGCCGTTTCACTGTGGACTAGTGTGGTGAGTGCGATAGATCTGTACACCGAGGCTGACGATGCGCGCGGCTGGCAAGACGCGAAGAGCGAGCATATTGGGCATCTGTGAGCGATGAGCAACGCCGCCAGCCGGGATGCAGCGCCGGCCGAATGTTTAGATCTGTTGAACTCACCACACTAGTGTCCCGCGCACGAAGTAGCTGGACACCGAGGTTCGGAGCATAAACGTTATGGAACAAGTTCAGGTCACCCTACCGGTACGCCGGTTTGGTGAGACTTCGCGTCGCGACGCTTGGTGGGTGCAGCCGGTCGCGGTGGTGGCTGGCTTGGGGACCGCCATTGTCTACATGACGTGGGCGGCTTTCCAGGGGGATCACTACGCCCATCTCGGCTATCTGTCACCCCTCTACTCGCCGGAGCTCTTCGGCAGTTCGCCGCATGCGTGGTTCGGACCACAGCCTGGTTGGTGGCCAGCCTTCTTACCCTTTTCGCCAGCGTTTCTGATTCTGTGGGCCCCGGCGGGGTTCCGGACGACCTGCTACTACTACCGTGGTGCCTACTACAAAGCATTCTGGGCAGATCCGCCGTCGTGCTCGGTCGGCGAGCCCCGCAGCCGGTACCTCGGCGAGAACTCGTTTCCACTCATCATCCAGAACGTGCACCGTTACTTCCTGTATCTGGCCCTGATCTTCATTGTGTTTCTCACCTACGACGTGTGGGCTGGGATGTGGTTCCCGGTGGCTGGCAGCGACGCCGTCGAGTTCGGGATGGGCGTCGGCACGCTGGTGCTGGCGCTCAATGTGACCCTGCTTGGCAGCTACACCCTCGGGTGCCACTCGCTGCGCCACCTCGTCGGTGGTCGAAGGGACTGCCTGACCAAAACGGCGAGCCCGACGGCCTATGACTGTGTGAGCTGTCTTAACCGCCGGCACATGCTCTTCGCCTGGCTGAGCCTGGCCTGGGTGACCTTCTCCGATCTCTATGTCCGGCTCTGTTCGATGGGCATCTGGACAGACTTCCGGATCATCTGACTTATGGACTATCAAACGTTCGAGCACGACGTGCTCGTTATTGGCGCCGGGGGCGCAGGCCTTCGGGCAGCGATCGAGGCGTCATCGGCCGGAGTTTCGGTGGGACTGGTCTGCAAGTCGCTGCTTGGCAAGGCGCACACGGTGATGGCGGAGGGCGGCGTGGCAGCGGCCTTGGCCAACGTGGACGACCGAGACGGGTGGCAGACGCACTTTGCCGACACCATGCGGGGTGGGCAGTATCTCAACAACTGGCGGATGGCGGAGCTGCACGCGCGGCAGGCGCCGGACCGGGTTCACGAGCTCGAAGCCTGGGGTGCGGTCTTCGACCGGACCAAGGATGGCCGCATCTTGCAACGCAACTTTGGCGGCCACAAGTATCCGCGTCTGGCACATGTCGGTGACCGTACCGGTCTCGAGATGATTCGAACGTTGCAGGACCACGGCGTTCATCAGGGGATCGACGTGCACATGGAATGCACGGTCGTCGAGCTCCTCAAGGAAGGCGACCGCGTCGTCGGGGCGTTCGGCTATGACCGGGAGCGTGGTCGTTTCAGAGTGTTCAAGGCCAAGGCTGTCGTGCTCGCAAGCGGCGGGATCGGGCGTGCGTTCAAGGTGACCAGTAACAGCTGGGAATACACCGGCGACGGGCATGCGCTGGCCTATCGGGCCGGGGCGGACTTGGTGGACATGGAGTTTGTCCAATTCCATCCGACCGGCATGGTGTGGCCGCCGTCCGTCAAGGGTATCCTGGTGACGGAGGGGGTTCGCGGAGAGGGCGGGGTGCTACGCAATAGCGAAGGCCGTCGGTTCATGTTCGACGACATCCCCGAGCTGTACAAGCATCAGACGGCCGACAACGAGGAGGAGGGCTGGATCTATACACAGGGCGACAAGAGCGCCAGGCGGCCCCCGGAGCTCCTCACGCGTGACCACGTGGCCCGATGCATCGTCCGCGAAATCAAGGAGGGGCGGGGCAGTCCTCACGGCGGCGTGTTCCTGGATATCGCGTGGATCAAGAGCAGGCTCCCGGACGGTGCCGACCGGATCAAGAAGAAGCTGCCGAGCATGTATCACCAGTTCAAGCAGCTGGCCGGGATCGATATCACCGAGAGCCCGATGGAGGTCGGTCCGACGACCCACTACGTGATGGGCGGTATCCGGGTTGATGCTGACTCGCAGATGTCGACCGTTCCCGGCCTCTTTGCCGCGGGAGAGTGCGCCGCGGGTCTCCACGGGGCCAATCGGCTCGGAGGCAACTCTCTGTCGGACCTGCTCGTGTTCGGGAAGCTGGCCGGCGAGTATGCCGCCGCCTTCGCGAAGGAGCATGCGGCTCCCACGGTCGACGATGGGCAGGTCGAAGCCCTCGCGCGAATGGCGCTCGAGCCATTCGAGCGACCGAACGGCGGCGAGGGGCCGTATCAGGTGCAATACGAACTACAGGATCTGATGCAGGAATTGGTTGGAATCGTGCGAAACGAGGGCGAGCTCAGCCAGGCGATCGACGGGTTGGAGCGTCTCCAGGAGCGCGCGAAGCGGGTCTCGGTCGAGGGGAACCGGGAGTACAACTCCGGCTGGCACACGGCGCTTGACCTGCGTAACTTGCTTCCGGTGGCCGAGGCGGTCACGCGCGCGGCACTCGAGCGGGAGGAAAGTCGTGGGGCCCATTTCCGAGAGGATCACTTGGGCAAGGACGACGAGTGGGGCACGATGAACCTCGTGATCCGGGAGTCCGCACAGGGTTCCATGGACGTGCGTCGCGAGA
>CAUZJF010000093.1:0-8101 GCA_963579975.1 Dehalococcoidia bacterium | reverse complement strand
CAATTCTAACGTTCACCGGGTACGGTGGCGTCACGATGGGCTTTATGAGAGTTGTTGGAGGGTCGGCCCCCGTCGATCACATAGAGGAGAGGTCTGATGAATGAAAGGCGTTGCGCCCATACCTGGATAGTCGAACCACCGAACGGTCCTTTTTCACTCGGCAGATGCGACTCCTGCGGCGGAACCAGGGGATTTCCGAACGCGCTCGTCGAGCCCGATTTTGTGTCTGGCGCACGACGGCGGCCGTTCAGAAACGGCCAGTGCTGGTTGCGTACGTCAGCGATCCGTAATCGGGGTAGCTCACGATTTTAGTTTTGGTGAGTTTCTTGCCCGGGGTCCGCCCGTCCCAGTTGACCCAGAGGACGACAGTAATCACGGCTAGAATTGCCGCGGATAGCTCTTGAACCATACTGGAACTACCAAATTCGGCTTCTCGTTCGGGGTTGAATGCTTCGGAAACCGCGTTAATGCAGTCCTGGAATCCAAGGACTAGGCATAGCAGTAAGAATACCGGAGCCGCCATCGCGACGATGTCGAGGACGGCCGCTAGCAGCCGCACCTTGAATCCGGCGTGTCTAGGTGGACTGGTAGGCTTTATCTGCTTTAGGTCTGCGGTTGCCACTCTGCTCCCTAACGATGACAACGGACGAGGCAGACTCGTCGGCTATCGTACCATAGCGGTCCTTGCTGGGCGGCCCGGTGACCCAATTCACCTTGCCCTCGGTGCCGTTGACAGGTAAGGACACCACAACTATGATTACCATGCTTGTGAATGAAATCACGGACGGGGTACTCGACCTGGCCTAACCGGCACAGAGGAGACGGGCTTGGTCCGCTACAGCAAAGGCGAAGCTCGAGGGTGGGCAAGGGAAACGCTGCGGGGACAGTGGTCGACTCTGATAACGCCGTTCACACTCGAAGACGAGGTCGACGAATCGGGCCTTCGGGCCAACATTCGTCACATACGGAGCCTAGGTGCCCGAGGAGCGGGCTGCACATGGGGCATGGGCGAGTTTTGGAGCCTGACGCACGCGGAGCGACTCGGGGTCTACGATATAGTCTCTGACGAAGCAGCCGGCGACTGGCTTATCGCAGCCCACGTCACCCACACCTCGGTACGGGAGATGCTCACGCTGGCGAGCCATGCGGAGGCCGTTGGCTTCGACCTACTTATTGTCGCGGCGCCCTACATAGTCACGCGGACAGAGCAGCAGGTCATAGATTTTGTTCGGATCCTCGCCGAGAACACCAATCTCGCTATCATGTTCTACAACTCCCCGCAGTTCGGCATCGTAATGAGTCCCGACGGGCTTCAAAGGTTGGCCGAGATTCCTTCGGTCGTCGGGGTTAAGGAGGCCAGCTTCGACCGGCAGCTTTCGATCGATACCCATCTACTGATCGGGAAGGAAGTCATCGTTAGCACGCCCGATGAGTGGATACTGTTCAAGGGTCGGGAGTTGGGTTTTGGCCAGCAGGTGATGTTTGCGAATACGTCCGACTGGAGGTTCGATTCGCCGGGACGAAACCACTACGTACAGTTCATTGAAAGGGCAACTAGCGGCGAGATTGACGATGCGTTCTACGATGATCACATTCGGCCAATCAAGACCCTATCGGACGGGTGGTGGCAGAGAATAGTGCAGAAACAAAGTGGCGCACTACCGGTGGCGCTGTGCAAATACTGGGGAGAGCTAGCTGGGATGGCTGGAGGTAGTGTACGGCTGCCCCTGTACGATCTGACGGCCGAAGAAAAGGATGAACTCAAAGGCGATCTGGCGAAGGTCGCAGGCCTGGCGCCAGCCGGTGTGAGCGAATAGCCATGATGTTAATGGTAAGTGTTCAGAACCTTCAGGAGGCGCTCGAAGCGCTGGCGGGAGGGGCTGACATCGTCGATGTGAAGAACTTGCAAGAGGCGCTTGTCGGCTCAGCTCATCCAGGTGTCGTGAAACAGGTGCGCGATGCCGTTCCCAACGAACGCCACGCAAGTGTCACGTTGGGAGTCGTGCCCAACCAGGTAGGAACGGTCGCGATGGCAGTCTATACAGCAGGCGTTCTGAACGCGACCTCGGTGAAGGTCGGGTTCATGAAGACAGATTACTCCATGGCTGTTGAGACGTTGCTGGCGTCGCGTGAGGCGTTGAAGGGGTTCGATACGAAGCTCATCGGGTCGTTGTTTGCGGACAATGGGTTGTACGATGGCCTGAACCCGCACCTCATGGCTCGCCTGGCCGCCGATGGGCGCTGCGATGGCTGGCTCATCGACACCCTCACGAAGGATGGCAGAAACCTGTTCGACTTCATGCCGGAGGGCGAATTGAAGGAGCTGGTTTTCGATGGCAAGGAGCAGGGGATAAGCACGGCCCTGTCGGGCCACCTTCGTATCGACGACCTCGACGAACTCGCTCGCATCAACCCGGATATTGTTGGGGTGCGTGGAGCGGTTTGCGCCAAAGGCGACCGAAACGACGGGGTGCACCGTGAAGCCGTCGCGGAATTCAAGAAACAGCTCGACCTTCGCTGGTCCGGGGAAGTCGACGTTTTCGAGGGCGTCGTTTCGACGACCAACGGCGCAGCTAGCGGATCAAAAAGCGATTGGGTGGTTGTCGACGGTACTGGCAAGACATGCGCCAGCATCCTGGCCGAGCTGACCAGCCAGGTGGACGCCGACACAGAGTCTTTCGTGGAAGTGATCATGCCCGACGTACTCAATAGCTACGACGTGATGGTCTGGGCCGAGAAAGGGCATCACGCCATCCTTACCCAGCGAAAGGAAGCCGACGGCTCCATTCGCATTCTGATCCGTCCTTAACCCGTCCGGCAGACTCACCTGCAACGCCGTTTTTCAGCGTCCTCGCTTTCGAGACGACCAGGCCAACACCTCCCGTTTTTTGAAGCCTCCCCGGACGCCTCGCTTCATTGCGGGGCCTATATGTGCGTGCTAGTATGGCTTTGAAGGGTGAGGTGCTCCCAGTTGACCGTTTCTGATTTTGCCGAAATCGTTGCCGTGGTCAGGGATTCCCTGCTGATCGTGCTTCTCATACTGGCGTTGGCGACAGTGCTGCTCACCTTCAGGAAGCTGTCGAGTTTGCTGGACTCGGTGAATCGCACCGTGAAGAACGCCGAGGAGGTCTCGGAAGCCATATCGAGTCACATTGTGGAACCCGCGTCATCGGGTTCTGGCGTGGCATTCGGGGTGGGCAAAGTCGCGGCATTCATAATGGGATTAAGGCGCAAGAAGAAGAACAAAGAGCAAGGGGGAGAGAGCAATGGCGAGCAATGATGATGGTTCATCCTTTGTGACGGGGTTCCTGGTTGGTGGGATCATCGGCGCGTTCGTCGGCATTCTGCTGGCTCCGAAGGCAGGCTCCGAGACCCGGGCGACGATCGTGGAGCAGAGCGAGACCCTGCGAGGCCGGGCTGAGGAGATGGCCGCCAGAGTCAGGGAGCGCGCAGCACCTACTATAGACACCATGCGAGAGCGAATGGCACCGGCAGACGAGGGGGTACGGGAAAAGGTTGGACCGGTAGTTGAACGTGTCAGCTCTGCGGCCCGCAGCACCGCCGGGGACGTTGCGGTGGAACCAGAGGAGCCGGCGGAGGAAGCCGCGCCCGCACCTACCTCTGGGAAAGCGAAGGCCTAGGCTCCGCGTTGCAGTGTGAACCTAAGAGGATAGGGAGTAGCGGGGGTACGAGCCAAAGACCTTGAACATGGAGACCTGAGACTCCACGCTCTGAAGAGTCTCCGATATTTCCGCGTCTTCGCGGTGCCCTTCGAGGTCGACGAGGAAGATGTATCGGCCGAGGTCTTGCTTCGTCGGCCTCGACTCGATCTTTGTCAGGTTGATTCCGCGTTTCGAGAATTCGCCCAGCACTGAAAAGAGGATGCCGGGCGCATCTTCGTCGAAAGAAAAACAGACAGAGGTTTTGTCAGAGCCGGTTGGTTGGTGGTCACTGGGCGCCAGCACGACGAACCGGGTCATGTTGTTGGCGTTGTCCTCGATTCCTTCCTTGAGGATATTCGTGCCGTAGAGAAATGCCGCGCGCACGCTGGCCACCGCAGCCGCGCCGGGTCCCTTCGCAAGCATCTCCTCCACCGCGGCGGCCGTGCTCATCGACGCAACCTCGTCCACGTTAGGGTAGTTCGTCGCGAAGAATCCACGGCATTGGCCCAAGGCTTGTGGATGAGAGTAGATGACGTCGATGTTCTCGGCAGAGGTCCCGGCCCAGGCGACCAGATAGTGTTTGATGGGCAGCGCCAACTCGTGTCGTATGAAGAGCTTGGAGTCGTGGATTAGCAGGTCGACGGTGGTGGTGACGGAGCCTTCCAGACTGTTCTCGATCGGTACTACCGCCTCGTCGGCGATCCCCGAATCGACCGCGGATGCCGCAGCCGTTATTGAATGGAAGGGAATCCGGTCAGCGGACGGATCGTAGGTGAGCGCCGCCTGCTCGGAGTGGGTGCCGGCAGGCCCCATATAAGCAAGTCGTTTTGCCAAGTCTATTCTCCGTTTCCGCCCACCAGCAATTCCCTCAGTTCTTCTTCGTATCTAGCGGTCGTAACCGCTACGACTTCGTCGCCGGGATAGATTACGGTGTCATCCTGGGGAACCGCCACGCCGCCATCTCTGCTGATGATCAGAGAGATGATAGTGCCATCGGGCAGGGGCAGGTCTTTGATGGCCCGGCCGTTCTGGTCAATGTCCCGAGGAATCGTTAACGCTACCAGGGTCTTGCCCTCTATCCCGGAGACGGGCATCAGGTGGGTGATTCCGCGGCCTGACAGTGCCTCCTGTATGCGGCCCAGGACGAGTTCGGTTTCGTCGACGGAGACATCGACGTCCAGCCTGCCAAACAGTTGGACGTTGTCGCGGGAGCTGACTCGGGAGATCGTACGCTCGACCCCAAAATGGTGTTTCCCAAGCTGACACACGGCGAGATTGGTGTCGTCGTGGCTGGTCGTCGCAATCATCGCATCCGCTCGGTTCGCCCCGGCCCTCGTAAGCACCGCGACATCGGTCCCGTCGCCAGCAATGGCTACCGAACCAAGCTCCTCTTCAACGGCGACGACCCGGGCACGGTCAGTGTCCACTACCGTTACCTCATGTCCGGATGAGACCAGCCATCCGGCGATTGCCGTGCCTACTCTGCCTGCGCCGACTACGACCAAATACATCGTCTGGTCAACCCCTTGTCAAGATAATGCGCTGCCAATGGTAAGGATTGACGTCCGGTTGTTCCATGGCGTGTCGTTTCAGGGGAGACATAGACAGAATGTCGGCCTATGATGTCCCGTTGCTGGCAGCGTCGAGAATCATATCCGTGACGAGACTCGATGCGCTGATGGCCGTGATGTCGAGAGACAGGTACATTCGCTGTTTGATCGGGTCCTCGATTCGGCAGATGACCACGGGCACCTTAAAGATGCGCTTGGCTATCTGGGCGGCCAGGGCATTCCTCGAGTCTTCGTTAGTGAGGGCGATGAATACCGCTGCATCCTGAATTTGTGCCCTGATCAGGTCCCTCTGGACGGCGCCATCCCCCAGGATCGGCACAACACGTCCCCCTTCCATCTCGCCTGCAGGCAGCCGGTCGAACGACTCGGTGTTCGAATCCAAGACATGGACCACGTGGCCATGCGACGTGAGTGACGTGGCGACAGCGGCTCCGATGGCCCCGCAACCCATGATCACTGTGTGCTGCTCGGAGAGTCTTTCGGTCATCGGGGTTTGACTGTCTGGGGAATGGTGTCCCGCCATAGGACTACCCGGCAGGGTACGTTCTCGAGCACATAGCGGGCTGTGTGTCCCAGGGAATAGGAGCCGTAAGCCTCTTGATACGGTACTCCGAGAACGACTGCTTCGACGCGTTTATCGACCGCCTCCTGCACGATCGCGGTGCCCGCCCGCCGAGCTTGGAGCAGTTCGGCCTCGACGTTGATCCTGAAGGACTTCGCGATTTCCTCCATATCCTTCAAGACCTCTTCCCCCCGGGCCGTAGCAGGCACCATCTCGGCATCGAGGGCAAGTCCCCGCTCAACCTCGATGACGTAGACGATATATAGATTGCTGTTAGATCCACTCAGGAGTTCGCACGCCATCCTTACCGCCTCGGAGTCGGGCGCCTCGCCGTCGACTGCTACCAAGGCGGCGGACATCCTGTCGCCGTTGGCTCGGGATGCGGTTGCCGACAACCGTAGGCGACCGCCTATTTTACGGAAAATGTCGAAGGGGCCCATCTGAGCGCTCGCACGATCAGCTTACGACGCTAGACCCTCGAGGAGCTCGTCCTTGCCGGCCATGACTAGGAGGTCGCCTTTCCTGAGACGCTCGTCTGTGTCTGGATTGAGCGTGATGTCGTTACCCCTTTTTATGGCAAGCACCGCCAGGCCGTATTTCCCCCTGGGGCCCGAGAAACCGAGTTCCTTCAGAGTCTTGTCGATCCATTCGTCGGTAACCCTCATACGGCTGAACCCGTAGTTGGGACCCAGCTGAAGGTACTCTTGCACGTTCTGATTGAAAAGGTTGTGGGCCAGGCGGGTGCCCATCTCAGTCTCGGCGAAAACCACCTTGTCGACCCCGATACGCTCCAGGACGTTGCCGTGGAGGTCGTCATGGGCCCTGGCGACTATGTAGCCGATATCCATGGTCTTGAGCAACACACAGGTCATGACGCTGGCCACCAGGTCGCTTCCGATCGCGATGACGGCGGCGTCGTAGTCCGGAATACCCAGCTCCTTGAGAACGGCTTCGTTCGTGCCGTTCCCAGCGACAGGATAGGTCACCTGGCCTGTGACGCCCTGGACTCGGTCCTCGTCCTGGTCCATAGCTAGCACGTCGTGGCCCAGGTTGTAAAGCGAGGTCGCCACGCTCGATCCGAATCGTCCAAGACCTATGACCGCCACTTGTTTTTTCATTGGACCTCTCCACCAACCATTACGGAAGGGCGCTAGCGATTATACAAGAATCCGGGGCGCGGGTACTACTAAAAGGAAGGCGACGCCAAGGGTCTTTCGGTTCTGGATTCCTGTCATTCTGAGAAGTCCTAGACGAGGAATCTAGATGGTTACGGTAAGCTAACGTTGGTTAATGATGACCCTCTAGATTCCTCGCGGAGCCTCGGAATGACAGCGCCTCTGGGGATTGCAAGGAAGACCGAAAGGGTCTGGAGGCGATGCCACAGAGTTTGGACGGGCAGGTCGAGTCCGTGAGTCCGGCGGTAGGTCGTTCTTCTCTAGGCTCGTCCGGCGGAGCTACCCGATGGTGACGCGCTCGGGCGCGAACCGGTAGAGGTCGCGCTGCCCGGATCGGGCCATGGCGAGAGCAAGCGTGACCGGGGCGACCCTACCCACGAACATGCTTACAACGAGAATGACCTGTCCCCATCGGGACAGGTCGCCGGTCAGTCCCGTGCTAAGACCCACGGTCCCGAAAGCCGACACGCTCTCGAATAGCAGGTCGATGAAGGGGAACTCCTTGGGCGCCTCCGAGAAGGTGAGCATGATTGCCGTCAGGAACACTACCATCACCGCCGCCGCCGCGATCGTCATTGCCCTGTGTACCTGACTCTCCGGTATCTGTCTGCCGAAGACCGAGGCCGTTGCGTTGCCCCTGAGCGTTGACAGGACTGCCACCAGGACCACGGCAAGCGTATTTATCTTGATGCCGCCGGCCACCGACGCGGAAGCCCCGCCGATAAACATCAGGCTGGTAAAGAAGAAGTTGGTGTGCTGCTCGGTCTCGCCGTAGTCAACGGTTGTAAATCCCGCCGTCCTTCCGCTGATCGATTCGAATACCGCTACGTACGCCTTGTCGGCGACCGATAGCGCTCCCAAGGTCTCGTCGTTGTTGTATTCGGAGAAGAAGAACACGAATGCGCCGATCCCGATAAACAAGAAGGTGAGAATCAAGACCAGCTTGGTGTTCAAGCTGAAAAGGGAAAACCTGCGGTATCTGAAGACGTCGACCATGGCCCAGAAGCTAATCGCCCCTAGAAAGATCAGTCCGCCGATGACCCCGAGAACGATCTTGTCCAACCGAAACTCAGAAAGGCTGACACTCGTTGGATCGTCTGTTGGCAAGACGACGAACCCTGCGTTGTTGAA
>CAUZJF010000092.1:0-8119 GCA_963579975.1 Dehalococcoidia bacterium | reverse complement strand
GTCGCATGGCACGGTGTTGTGCGCCAACACGTCGACGTTTTTCGGACTGGTCTTCCGGCCGACGATCGTGCAGACTTTCGTCGTGCCTACGTCGATGGCCGTGATTATTTCGCTGTTCGCTATCATACGCGTCGCTCCATTGAGGTGATCGTCCCTCATCAGACTGGTAGCCGCTCCGCCACCCGTAGCTTCGCGCTTCTGCTCCTCGGATTGGACCGCACTTCGTCGTCCGAAGGCTTCACTACGCCCTTTCCGATCAGCCTCAAGCGGGCCGAATGTTCACATACACATACCGGCATACCGGGTGGACATATACAGGAAGAAGATTCGTTTCTCAGGAACCCTTTGACCAAACGGTCCTCCAGCGAGTGGTAGCTTATGACCGCCAACCGTGCTCCAGCTCCAAGCACCTCGATTGCCTGCTCCAGCCCTGCCTGAATGTTCTCGAGCTCCTTATTGACAACCATTCGGAGGGCCTGAAAGGTCCGAGTGGCCGGATGGACCCGACCCCTGTGTCGGGATCCGACGGCGTTGGAAATGGCCTTGGCGAGCTCGGCAGTGGTCTCGATGGGCCTGCCATTCACTATTGCGCCGGCTATGCGGCGGGCGTTCCTGTCTTCGCCGAACCGGAAGATCGCCTCCACGAGGTCCTTCTCGGCGTAAAGGTTGACCACCTCGTGGGCGGTCAGCTTCTGTCGAGTATCGAACCTCATGTCGAGCCGGCCCTCGTTGGAGAAGCTGAAACCCTTGTTACCCGTTTCGAGTTGCAAAGAGGACACCCCTAGATCGAACAACACACCATCCGCGGGCTTGAACCCGTTCCTCTCGGCCAGGCCTAGAAGATCTGTGTAGCTGCCGAGGACGATCCGAACACCGTCACCGTATGGCCTCAGCCTGCGCCTCGCCATCGCGAGGGCTTCACTATCCAGATCGATCCCTAGAACTCTCGGCGCCGGTTCGACGGCTTTCACCAGCGCCAGCGCGTGACCGCCTTCACCCAGAGTGCAATCGACGTACGCACCCCAGGGGCTGACTCTCAGAGCGGTCAGCGTCTCCTTTACCATGACCGGCGTATGGTGTGCTTCCACGGTCGGTGATGAGATCGCCGGTCACCTCCCCAGAGTGAAGATCGGCCTCGCCACGGTCCGTCGACCGATCGGCGACCCGGCAAGAGGAGAGAGAGTGATAAACTCTACGCGTCTCGGATTGGGTACTTTGGCAACTTTTCACCAGCACACTCGAAGTCTCACAGAGTCCCCGGCAAGTACGCAAGGGTTTATTGGTACTTGTTTAAGACTTTTTACATCCTATTTTCTGGAAGAGCGTAGGCGATGAGAACAGATGGAGAGTCGTTCACGGTCGCGACCCTCACGATCAGCGATGCCGGCGCCAAGGGCGAACGTGTCGACACGAGCGGGGACGTGATCAGCGAGATCGCAGCCCGTGAGGGCTTAAGCGAGCTTCACCGCGAGATCGTCCCGGACGAGGAAGACCTGATTTCGGGGAAGCTGATCGAGTGGTGCGACGGCGGTGAAGTCGATGTCATCATCACTACAGGCGGAACGGGCCTAGGACCCCGGGACGTCACACCCCAGGCGACCAAGGCAGTGTTGGATTTTGAGGTGCCGGGGATAGCTGAAGCGATGCGAATTGAGACGCTCAAGAACACCCCGCTGGCGATGCTAAGCCGTGCGGTGGCCGGTGTGCGGTCGGGGTGCTTGATAGTCAACCTGCCGGGCAGCCCGAAAGGTGTACGCGAAACCCTCGAGGTCGCTATGGAAGCGATCCCGCACGGACTGGAGATGATCCAGGGCTGGCGGGGGCACCCGCGACACTGAGGAACGTCGCCGAGAGTTCCGGTCGGTCCTTCCGCCGGGACTTCAGGTATTGTCGAAATGGAAGCCCAGCGGGTCTTCGTCGAACTCGAGGCTGAGGAGGGCCTCCTCAGCGGCCTGTTCCAGGGATTCGTCGCCGATAGTCTTGCATCGCTGCAGGGCCCTCTTGGCCAAGGAGCCACCGACCGAGCCCAGTCCTTTCACCGCCGCGAGTTGGACCTGTTGGTCTTCGTCCTGAACGGCCTCGATCAGGTAAGGTACGGTCGATTCGTCTCCCAAGTGCGCTGCTGCTCCGACCGCCTCGTATCGGATTACAGGCGAATCGTCGCTCATCTCGGCGTGCAACGTCGGCAGCCATTGGGGGTTCGAAGTCTGCCCCATGGCGTAGATTGAGCTCTGTCTCAGCGCCTGGTCGCCACTCTGATGAGCTTCCAGGATGATCTCCCCGGTTTCCGGGTTGTCGTAGAAGGCGACTGACTCGATCGCGCGACGCTTCACGTCAACGTCGGTGTCCCCGCCGGTTGTCGCCCCTACAAGGGCGTCGAGGATGCGGTCGGAATCGCGAGGCAGGAGCTTACCTTTCTGGGCGAGTTCGGCGAAGGTGCCGAGGCAAATAGCTGCCGCCGCTCTCACGCCGGGCGCCGGATCGTTCTCGAGAAGACCGATCAGAGGTCGGATAATCGTACGGTCGTCGCTCTCCCAGAGGCCGCGGACCGCTTTCTCGCGTACCTCGTCGTCCGAGTCCTCTAGACAGGCTCTAAAGACGCCGCTGAAGTCGAGTTCGAGGTTGTCCTCGCTCAGCTCCATGAGTTGGCCCATCACCAGCCGTTGGCGCTCCTCGCCCACCGACGCCCAGGCGACCTTGAACTCGAAGAGCTCGTTAGACGCCAAACTCGAAAGCTGTAGCAGCTCCGAATACTTCGGCTGTTCGTCGCCGTCTGCTACCTGTGTCAGGAAGTCTGCTAGGGTCAATAGCTACCCACCAGTTGAGTTGGTATAGGACGCGGCGCGTTCGCTACGAGAGCGATGATGGAGGCGCCGATCCATCTGATTCGAAATTACGGGAGATTTCGTTGGCTTGTCAAGTCACGTCGGTCGGCAGGGAGGTGTCCCGGAAGGTCGCGAGCGCACCGGCTCCACTCTCAGCAAGCGAACGGCGTTTTCTGTGGTACGCTGTGGTCGAGACGTAGGCCTATTCGGGACGGTGGAGACCTCTTTGACCGGTGCGCGGAATAGCAAGAAACTGAAGGTCGCCCCCGCCGACGTGATGAATCTCCTGGGGCAGGAGTATGGGGCCTTCAACTGGGAGCCCCGATGCGACCCGGCCTCGGAGCTGGTGTACACGATCCTGTCGCAGCACACGTCGGATGTCAACTCGAAACGGGCCTTTGATAGCCTGATGGGGAGGTTTGGATCGCTCGAAGCGGTTGCCCGAGCTTCCGTCGATGAGATCGAAGACGCCATTCGGATGGGGGGCCTCGCCCGCGTTAAAGCGCCCCGTATCAAGGCTATCCTGAAGGAGGTCAAGCGGGACGTCGGTTCCTTCGACCTGTCGTTCTTGAGTGAAATGCCGCTCGACGAGGCGAAGGCCTGGCTTAAAAGGCTCGACGGCGTCGGACCGAAGACTGCGGCCATCATCCTCTGCTTCGCTCTTGGAATGCCGGCGATGCCCGTCGACACCCACATCTTCAGGGTCTCAAAGCGGCTGGGTTTTATCGGCGAGAAGGTTACGGCCGATCAGGCTCACGACATTTTGGAGCCGCTCGCCCCGGGGGGAGACGTGTTCGCCTTCCATCTGTACCTTATTAATCACGGCCGTAAGGTTTGCAAGGCGCTGCGACCTCGTTGCGACGAATGCGTGCTCGCCTGGGGCTGTCCATCGCGCACCAAGCTCCAAAAGCAGGGTAACGCCGGTCGCACAGGGCGCCGGAGAGCGGGTCGGGAACCAGTTGGGGGCAACTGAAGGCGCGAACGGGTTGCAGCCACCGCTATAATAGGTAGGCGGACTCCCGGCGCCGACGGTTTAGAGCCGAGGCGATCGGCTGATGGCGATGCGAACGGCGTTGTCGGAGACAACCTTCCCGGCCGTCGATCTTGCCGACATAAGACCTGCCTACTACCTAAACATGCGGTCACGGGAGTATGTGGTTCGGCGGCAGAGCTGTTCCGAACAAACCTACGAAATCCCTCATCTCCAAGCCGGGCGACGGCGTAGTATGCTACCGTCCGACCTACGGAAAAATCTTTAGAATCCACAAGTGAGGCGGCCACTCCCGGTCAACGCCCAGAGGTTGTGAGATATCGAGAGACCAGGAAGGCCATCGAGAAGGCGCGGGCTATCCGCATCTTCGTGTCTCACATCGTTGCCTACGTTATCGGCAACATCTTCCTGGCCGTATGGAACGGTCTTACTTACTACGTCAAGGAAGACGATACCCTCTGGTTTTACCTTCCGCTCCTCTTCTGGGGCATCGGCGTGATTATTCACTATCTCCAGAGCGTAGCGCTCTTCGATAACTGGTGGGAGCGCGACGAGGGTCTCATCGACGAACGCCTGGAGGGTTAAGTCTCTCCTAGCCTTCTTTCGCGCGCAGGTCGATTCACAAGGCACGGACTCACGTTGACTCACGGCCGGCATCCGGTCGGTCGCTCGTTATATACTGTTCCAAGCCTCGACGTCTGGACTCTCCGCGGCTGTAATCTTGCTTCGACGTTAGGCTACTTTGATCGAGGCTCATTGCGATGGACAAGCTCCGCGTCCTGGTTGCTGACGATAAAGGGTTCATGCGTGTCGCCTACAGGCGGATCCTCGAGACCCAGGAGCATATCGAGGTGGTTGTAGCGACGGCGAAGAGGCGGTCCGGCTGGCCACTGAGCATCAGTCAAACGTAGCGATCCTCGA
Organism: Dehalococcoidia bacterium; assembly: GCA_963579975.1. GTDB lineage: Bacteria > Chloroflexota > Dehalococcoidia > Lucifugimonadales > CAUZJF01 > CAUZJF01. The sequence goes on along the minus strand of CAUZJF010000092.1, from coordinate 3,382 downwards.
CGTTCGGATGCCGAGAATGACGGGCATCGAGGCCTCGCAGAAGATCACTGAGCAGAAGCCCGGCACGGGGATCGTCATCATCTCCCACTATGACGACACCGAGTACATCCTCGAGTTCCTCAAGGACGGTCCCGAAGGTAAGGCATACATGCTCAAGACGTCGGTCGACGACATCGACGAGCTCACCTGTGGCCGATCTTACGGAGCGCGAGCGTGAAGTGCTCTCGCGGATGGCCAAGGGATATAACAACGCCGCGATTGCTGAGGAGCTCGTGGTCGAAGAGCGTACGGTGGAGAACCACACCAACTCCATCTATGCGAACCTGACCAGGTCACCGGGGTACCACCGGCGCGTTCAGGCCGTGCTCGCATTCGTCACTCAGAGCAGCGCGACCACGATAGCGCGTTAACCGTCGTCTGCTCTCCCGCCGCCACTCGGACGCAATTCTCTGGCCCTCATTTACGATCTCGCAAACCGGCGTTAAGCCCACAATAGCCGCGCTCCCGGCCTTCCGTTTCTTGACAGCTAACCTGTGGATTGCTACGATTCCCAGGCGTCTCATGCTTTCCCGCAAAGGTAGTGACGCCACCCCTGTCGCCATGCTGGAGGTTGCACGACTTGTCTTTCGTTGAAACCCTTCGTTGTCGAGGCTGTGCTAGGGAATACCCTGTAGAGCCTCTCAACGTCTGTGAGTTCTGCTTCGGGCCCCTGGAGGTCTCCTACGACTACGACTCGATGGCTCGGTCGGTAACCAGGAAGAAGATAGAAGACGGCCCGTACACGATGTGGCGCTACCATGATTTCCTGCCGGTCAATCCAGATGCCGTCGTAGACATTGGGGCCGGGTTCACGCCGCTGCTGAGGGCGGACAACCTTGCACAGGCGATCGGCGTGGAACACCTGTACATCAAGAACGACAGTGTGAATCCAACGTTCTCGTTCAAGGACAGGCCTGTCTCGGTAACGGCCTCCAAGGCGGTGGAGTTCGAGTTCGAGACCCTTGCCTGTGTTTCGACAGGGAACCTGATGGGCTCGGTAGCGGGCCATGGCGCGAAGGCGGGAATGAGGACGGTGGTGTTTTTTCCGGCGGATCTCGAAAAAGGCAAGATTCTCAGCGCCGCGATCTATGGACCTACTCTCGTGGCCGTCGGCGGCACGTACGACCAGGCCAACCGTTTGTGCAGCGAGCTCGCCGACGACCTTGGCTGGGCATTCGTAAACATCAACATGCGCCCCTTCTACGCGGAAGGTAGCAAGACCCTAGGCTATGAGGTCGCCGAACAGCTCGGTTGGCGCGCGCCCGATAACTGCGTGGTCCCTGCCGCCTCGGGCGAGCTCCACACGAAGATATGGAAGGGGCTGCAAGAGTTTGAAGACGTCGGACTTATCGACGGCGTTAATACACGAATGCACCTGGCCCAGGCGGCGGGCTGCTCCCCGATCGTCGAAGCCTTCGATCAAGGCAGCGATCAAGTGCGCCCGGTGAAACCGAACACGATCGCAAAATCGCTGGCGATTGGGGATCCGGCGGCCGGACCTTTCGCTCTTGAGACGCTCAAACAGACGGGTGGGAAGGCGATTGCCACTCCTGAGGACGAAGTTGTGGCCGGGATACGGCTACTGGCGGAGACCGAAGGGATATTTACCGAGACGGCCGGTGGGGTCGTTATCTCAGGACTGAAGCGACTTGTTGAGCGTGGAGACATCAAGCGGGATGAGGTAACCGTCGCGTACATTACCGGCAACGGCCTGAAAACTCAGGAAGCAGTCGAGCACGTCGTTGATCCGGTGTTCATAGAGCCGACGTACGCGGCCTTCGAAAAGGCCATGGAAGGTATGGATGGGTGGCGCAGGCCATGAGTTCCCGCCGGGTCAAGTTTACGTACTCTGAGACGCTGATTACGGAGCCGATCATTTATCAGCTGGCGCATAAGTTCGACATCGTGACCAACATTTGTCGAGCCGACGTCAGGAAAGACATGGGTTGGGTGGTGCTGGAGCTGGTCGGCGATGACAATGAGATTGATAAAGGTTTAGAGTGGATCGTCTCGGCCGGAGTCCGCGTCTACCCCGTAGCCGGCGACATAATCGAAGGGTAATCAACCAACGATGGAGGACGCTGAAGCATGAGTGTTATGGTTAGAGTACCGACCCCGCTTCGTCGGTTGACGAGCGGCCAGGACAAGGTGTCAGCCGATGGCGATAGCCTGCGAGGGGTGATCGACTTTCTCGAGGAGCAGTTCCCCGGAATGGCGGACAGGCTCTGCGACGAGAATGGCGATCTCCGCAACTTCGTAAACGTATATGTGAACGGCGAGGACGTTCGGTTCCTCGATGGGATCAACACCGAGATGAAGACGGGCGACGAGGTCAGCGTAGTACCGGCCGTGGCCGGTGGCTGAGACGACGCACCCCATGAACTGATCGATCGCGAAGAGCTCAGGGAAAAGCTCGACCGAGGCGACGATTTCAAGCTGGTGATGTGTCTTGGAGAGTTCGGGTTCCTGGCCAAGCACATACCGGGCTCGATCAATCTCACCGACCCCAAGGCTGCGGTGTCCCTGCTCGACCCCGAGGATGAGATCGTGGTGTACTGCTCCGACGAGGGATGCGCGGCCAGTAAGTACGTAATACGCGTACTTACTGGCCGCGGCTACCCGAATGTCCGCCGGTATGCAGGCGGCATCGCGGACTGGGAGGAGGCCGGCTACCCCCTCGAGGGGGAATGGGTCGACCAGAGCGTCCCGATTTCTTAGGTCGGCCGTATTAGAGGCGGGCGGCACCCACTATGTTCGGCAGGGTAACCGGAAGCCCGACCGACAGGTCGAAAGCGGTCAGATCGATCTGACTGAACCCGGCAACCCGTATAGCGGACTCGATATCCCTGTTCAGGTTGCAACCTGTGGTGGCGAACTGCCAGATTGGGTTCAGTGCATTCTCCAGCCGCCGCCTGAGGCCGCTGTTGGTCGCTACGTGCTCGTAGAAGTAGAAGACGCCTTCAGGCCGTAGCACCCGGGCGGCCTCCGCAACGACCTTGTCGAGGTCTTCGACGGTGCATAGAACCAGAGTCGTTATCACGCTGTCGAAGCTCTCGTTGGGAAACGGCAGCTGCTCTCCGATGCCGGGCACGACCTTTACCTGAATACCGATCCGGGCCGCTCTTCGAAGCAGTCGCGTAGTCATGTGCGGGTTGGGCTCGGCTACGGTTAGACGCACGTCCTGGCCATAGAAGGCGAGGTTAGCGCCCGTCCCGCCGCCTATCTCCAGAACGTCTCCTCTGGCGCGTCCCGCCGTTTGTTCGCGGTAGGATTTCAGCCGGCCCTCGACGCCCGAGTTGAGCAGATCATACGCCGCCGCGAACATCCACTGGCTCAGGCTCAT
>CAUZJF010000091.1:0-8236 GCA_963579975.1 Dehalococcoidia bacterium | reverse complement strand
ATTCGGCGAGCAAAGGACGTATTCAAACCGTAGCACAATGTCCAGAACCCCGTCCCACTGGACGAAATACGCCGAGCTTCCGCTACTGGATGGCGCGGTGCGCTGGGAGCCACGACACGCCTGGTCAGAGGTGTGGCGAGTGCACCTTCGTTCCGGAGGCAGCTTGATCGCCAAACGTGCTGAATCTACCGAAATGCGTGAGATTCCCGTATATAAGGAAATACTCGAACCTCTCAGAGTAAAGGCCCCCGAGCTGATATGGTCCCTGGAAGACGAGTCGTCCGCATTTATGCTGTTCGAGGACGTCGGCCCGGTCACGGTGGAGGATGAGCCCAGGCCAGCAAATTTTCGCTAGGCGGCCAGGCTGTTGGCGCGGATAAGACGGACGGCGACAGAGAATCTGGATTCGGGCGTGCTTCCTGCTGACGTGTACCAGGCGAATTACCTGTCTCAGCAACGTCTGATTGACGACCTGGCATATGTAACCGAGGCGGTGGTGCCACCGGCAGCAGGTGTTGGTAACACCTCAGACGAAGAGCTTGAAGTTATTCCGTGGCATATTCGCAAGCTGTACCGAGATTTCCCGACTTCCCTTGTCCACAATGACTACCATGTAAAGAACCTTGTGATCCAGCGTGGACGGCTGACTCCCGTCGATTGGCCAGGCGCACACCTTGGCCCCCACCTGGGCGATCTCTATGCCCTATTGGGTGAAACAGCCAACAACGGTGTCGCCCGCGACGAGGTCGTCGAAGCCTACGTGTCCGAGTTGGGCGGGGCGAACATACGTGAAATCAAGTGGCAGATCGAGATTGGCGGCACGTGCTGGCTGATACGGACCCTCCGTTGGCTTATCGAGGTAGGAGCACCTGCCATTCCGATAATGCGACCTTGGATACCGGACCTTGCCAAAGACCTGAGTACGTTGGCCCGACGGCTGGGCTAGCTGGAAGTCTTGCCCTGCAGCCGCCGATCGTGGAAAAGATAGTGGTTGGCGTAGCCGGCATAAACGCCGAAGTAGTCATGCGCCCATAGCCGCATTTTCGGGCGGGTGAGCTTCTGGCCCTTGCCGTTCAGGTACCATTCCTGGAGGGCGCGCTCGATCCACACGTCCACGGGGAAGGCCTCCATCTTGTCGAGGGAGAAGAGCAGGACGCAGTTGGCCACCTTGTCGCCGACGCCGTCGAGGGACATCAGAGTGTCGAGGGCGGCCTCGTAGGGGTCTTCGCGGAGGGCCATCAGGTCGACCTTGCCGCTGTCGACGGCCTGGGCTGCTGCGGAGATGAATCTGGCTCGGTACCCGAGTCGCAGGTCCCAGAGCGCGTCGACGGTTGCGCGCGCCAGCTCCGACGGTGTTGGGAACCCATGGGGGCGTGCTTCGACAGGCCTGTCCTGAGCTCCGCCGAAGGGCTCAGCACGAGCGGATACTTCGATGGGGCGGCCGAAGGTCTTGCATATGTCCTCGACGTTCTTGGTGATGCGCGGGATGTTGGAAGCCTGGGCCATCAGGAAAGAGACAAGGCACTCCCACGGGTCCTGGCGTAGGATTCGCATCCCCTTGTAGCGGGCGATGGACGCTGTGAGGCGGTCGTCCAGTTCGAGGGAGCCGTAAACGCCTTCGATGTCGCGGTCCAGACCCAGGTAGTCGCGGATGAGGGACTCCAGGGCGGCCTCATCGTCGGGTGCGGAGAGGAACTCGATGCCGCCTTCGACGTGCCGCAGCCTGACGACGTTGTTGAAGACGATACCCTCGGACCAGTCTCCGTTCGGGCGCCAGCGAAAGGCCTGGCCGCTAAAGAGGGTGCTGTGGAGGTCGAAGGGTTGGTGGATGGGGAGCAGCATGAAGAAGGGGTTAGGGGTTAGGGTCGAGCCATGAGCGGATTTCGGTTGGCAGGTCGCGCAGGAGACAGTCCCTTGTCGTGACGGGCGGGAGGGAATCTAGGAAGGCCTTGCCGTACCGTCGCGATACGACGCGCTTGTCGAGGATGGAGACGACCCCTCGGTCAGTCTTGGTGCGGATCAGGCGCCCGAAGCCCTGGCGCAGCCGCAGTATCGCCTGCGGGAGGGCGTACTCGGTGAAGGAGTCCTCGAATAGCTCGGAGCGGGCCTCAAAGACCGGCTCGGTCGGGACGCTGAAGGGAAGGCGGGCGACGAGCAGCACTTTCAAAGAGTCGCCTGCGAGGTCGACTCCTTCCCAGAAGCTGGAGGTCCCGAGGATCACCGAGCTCGGGTTGTCCTTGAAGCTCCGCAGCACCTGGTGAGGTGTACCATCGATTCCCTGGGCCAGCACGTCGATTCCTGCGGCCTGAAGGGTCCCTCGGACGGCGCCCTCGGCCGCCTGGAGCGACGCGTGGGAGGTGAACAGGCACATCGTCCGCCCGCCGGCTGCCTTGGTCGCGTCGACGATCGCCTGCTCCAGGGAAGTCTGGTACTTCCAGGACGAAGGCTCCGGCATGTCCTGCGGCAGGCAAAGCAGCGCCGCGCGGGGGTAGTCGAAGGGCGACCCGAGAAGAAGCTCGTCGGCGTCCTTCAGACCGATGCGCTCTCGGACGTGGTCGAAGGTGCCTCCCGCGCTCAGGGTGGCGCTGGTCAGGACGACGGTGTTTCGCTGGTCGAACAGCAGCTTCTCGAGCTGCTCCCCCACTTCGATAGGGGCCTTGTGGAGGACCAGGTCTTCGGTCCTACGCGCCCGGCTCACCCAGTAGATGCCGTCGGGCTGTGGATGAGGTACGAACTCGCCCAGATTTGCGCGGAGCTCGCCGTTGACCTGGATGGCGTTGAAGGTCTCCATCATGAGCGCTTCGTAGTCGGATAGTCCGGCTTCTTCGAGCCCTTCCAGGGCAGCGGTCAGCTCGGTGAGCTCTCTGTGCAACTCGGCGAGGGTCAGGTCGACGTTCTCCCACTGGATTTCGAGCTGCGACCACGCTGGCTGGCTTCTGACGCCGGAGGTGATGCGCGTGTCCTGGGCCTCCAGGGCGTCCTTCAGCAGGCTGGTCAGCACGCCGAACATGGCCGCGACACTCTGGCGGACGTCGGGAAGCCGGGCCATGATCCTTGCGGCGACCTCTTCCATGGTGCGTCGACGGGTCTCGGCCGCGGACGAGCCCCGAAAGGCGGCCGCCATCCGGTTGAGCAAGCCACGGTCGCCGCTCAGCGCCTCAATGTGGTCGTCGATGCGGAGCCGGCTCACCTCGAATCCGAGGTGCTTCGTAGCGACCTCTTCGAGGTGCTGCGCCTCGTCGATGACGAGCACGTCGTGGTCCGGGATGAGGGCCCCGCCGGTCGTCAGGTCGGTCATCAGCAAGGCGTGGTTAACTACCACGACGTGGGCGGCGGCGGCCCGCTCGCGCGCGGCGCGGAGGAAGCAGACCCCGTTCATGCCCGTGCAGTCCAGGGCACCCTGGGCGGAGACTCGGTCCCATGGAGCGGCCGCCCTCGGATGACCCAGGTTTAGCTCGCTCCTGTCTCCGGCGGCGGTCGTACGCAGCCAGACAAGCACCTTGGACAGCAGCCGCGCCTCGTCTTCCGAGACGTTCTCGCTCGAGCGGAGCAGCGACCAGCGCTTCAGGCATGCGTAGTTGGCGCGGCCCTTGAGCTGGGTACAGCGAAACTCGTTCGGCGCGCCGTCTTCCACAAGCTGGAGCGCGTTGACGAGGTTCGGGATGTCTTTACCTAGCAGTTGCTCTTGCAGGTTAATGGTGTTGGTAGAGACGACGACGCGCTTGTTGTTGGCGGCAGCGTAGAGGGCCGCGGGGAGCAGGTAGGCCAGCGACTTGCCGACCCCGGTCCCTGCCTCGACCATCAGCCGCTTGTTGGCGTTGATGGCCTCGGCCACGGCCCTGGCCATCGCGATCTGCTCCGGCCGCTCCTCGAATGCATCGACAGAGGTGGATACGGCGCCGCCGGACTCAAGAAGGGCAGCTACTTTGTCGGGGTCGACGTGGCTCTCGGTCCGCTTGGCGCGAAGGGACTTGGAACCGTGGATACGCTGTTTCAGGGCCCGAGGGTCGAAACCCATGACGCCGACGTTGTACGCGGGCTTGTCCCCGTCGGCGGCCTGCGCCGGCGGTTGGTTGCCCAGGCGTCGGAGGAGGTAGGACAGTACCCAGGAGGAACGGGCGGCGAGGCGCTCCATCTCGGCCAGGGTGAAGACGTCGAGCTCCAACGCCATCTCGACGAGCTTTAGGAAAACCTGTCTCGTGACCGTGGCGTCCTCGAACGCGCGGTGAGGGCGCGGATGATCGATTCCCAGCGATGCCGCCAGTTTGGCCAGTGAGTACTCACGGCTCTCTGGCATGAGGACGAAGGCCAGGTCCCACGTGTCGCAAAGCGGGTTGGTGAGTCTCAGGCCGCCGCTGGTTAGAAAACCGAGATCGAAAGCCAGATTGTGTCCCACCAACGGCGCTGTCCCAAGGAAGGGTACCAGCTCGCGGGCTACCTGGGAGAAGGGCGGAGCCGCGTCTACGTCGACCTGGCTGATGCCGGTGTACCGGCGGGTGAAATCGTCAAGGGCGCGGCGTGGGTTTACGAAGGACTGGAACGTGTCGAGGGTCTCGTCCCCGCGGAACTTCACCGCACCGACCTCGATGACGTCGTCGTCCTCGGGCGAGAGGCCCGTCGTTTCGAGGTCCAGGCACACCCACACGTCGTCCACTGGGGAGATGGTCTGTGGAAAGAGGGTCAGTTCAGGCTGGACGACCATATATGTTTCCTGAGGCGGAGACCCTCAGAGCGGTTGAGAAGGTCGTTGCAAAGAATAGGCGATTATCACCGTCACCTGTATCCTATCCCATCGAAGAAGCTTGGCACCAAAACGCCCTGGTGCCATACGCCATCCACCAAACACGGTCCACACCCTTGGACCACAAGCCAACTCCGTCATTCCGGCGAAAGCCGGAATCCAGAACCCCCGGACTGGAGGCAACACCCGCCCATCCTAGACTCTGTTCAATAACGGACTCACCCCACCAGGGTCTTTCGGTTTTCGGCGCCTCGCCGAGATTCGCTGTGACCGACAAGCTCACCTCGGTACAGAGCCCGTCGAAGGACCTCCCGTAGGGCGATAATCGAAAGACCCTGCTCACCCCACACCAGGATTTGACAGACCAGAACATGCGTACTATCATGGTCTCGAGGGACAGGCTCGCGGGCCTGTCCCTTCGTCTTTTAAGCGGAAATGGAACAGTCTCCACGTCCCGAGTACCACCCCACCACATAGGAGGTGGAACGAAATGGATGAAAACGGAACAACGGTCCCCGTCCAACAAACAGCTCACCGCCCGTTCGTAATCAGCACTTCAATGGACTCACTCGACGATGGCTGCGCGAAGTGCCGTGATCTCGTCTTCGGTTACCCCGGCGTCGCGGACGTAGCCTTCGATGCCACCGTATCGATCGTCGAGGTATTCGAGGACCTCCACCATGGTTTCGGCGGGGCTGCCCTGCCTGAACATCTCGTATGCGTCGGCGTCGAAGGCTTCGGGCGGGGCGTCCTCGTAGGGCTCGTTTATCTCGCGCTCTGTGAGGGATGCGCGCCAGCGGTAATGCCCGCTGAGCTCATAGTCTTCCGCAATCGTCTCGTAGGGAACGTCCGCTATCCCAAGAACCAGGGCCGCCATGATCCCGGCGCGGTCCTTGCCGGCCTGGCAGTGGAAAAGGGCGGGCAGCGTGCCGGGAGCGGCCAGTGTCGACAGAGTCCCTCGGATCACCTCCTGGCGTGTGTCGAGCCTCATACAATAGTTGGCCGCCCTGAGCGGGGAGCTTTCGAGGTTTCCCATACGCTGCATCCAGCTTTCCGCGATCTCTGACGAGGCCGCCATCTCCTCCGGCGTGTCGTCGGACACCATCTGCTGGTGGTAGAAGGTCACCCACGGCGACTCGGCGAAGACGTTGCCCAGGTTCTCGATCTGGCTGTCGCGCCGGAGATCGATAACGGCACGAACGCCGTAATCGACAAGTGCGGCCTGGGACTCGGGCGGCAGGCCGCCGACGTTGTCGGCGCGCAAGATCGTCTTCCAGCGGACGGACCTTCCGTCAGCGGTTGCATAGCCGCCGAGGTCGCGGACGTTGACCGCGCCCTCCAGGTCGAGAAGGCGTCTGGGTTCGAGGACTCTGGTCATGTCGCCGTCCAGTCGCGAGGGGGTTTCGTGCAGGTCACGCTCTCGGGACCGTCGTGCCCGGGGTACGCATCCGGATGCTGTAGACGGACGTACGGGCCGCAACGTACAGGGTCTGGTTGTCGTCGTCGCCCCAGCCCATGTTCACGGCGGCTTCAGGGAAACGGACGACTCCGGACATGTTGCCGTCGGCGTCGATGACCCATATTCCGCCAGGCCCGGTGCAGTAGACGCGACCCTCGACGTCAACCTTCACCCCGTCGGGAACCCCCACGTCTCCGGGCTCGCCCGGGAACTGGAAGAAGCGACGCTGGTTCGTGAGCGAGCCGTCGGGCTGGACATCGAAGGCGTCGAGGTGCATCGACGGGCGTGTATTGACCAAATAGAGGATGCTCTCGTCTGGAGAGAGCGCAAGGCCGTTCGGATCGACGTAAGGGTAAACGACCTCGTGAACGGTCCCGTCCGGAGCGATGCGGTAGACCCCGTTGTGTTCCAGGTCCTGTTCATCTGGCTCGAAGCCTTGAGCGCCACGATTGGTGAAGTAGAGGCTGCCGTCAGACCGGCCTACGACGTCGTTGGGCCTGTGCAGCCGCTTATCGTCATAGTGCGTGGCGATGGCCTTCATGTCTCCGCCCCCGGGCCACATGCTGGTCACCTGTCTCGTGATTTGCTCGCAGGCGATCACGTGGCCCTTGAGATCGAGGGTAAGCCCGGTAGCCCGACCGGTGTCGTCGCGCTCTAGCTCCTTTTTCTGGCCGGGCACGACCTTCCAGATCTGGTGAGGGTCGCCGATTTCGGTGAACAGGAGGTAGCCGTCGGGGTGCCAGACGGGGCCCTCGGTGAACACGAAGCCCGATGCCACGAGGGGCGTGTCGAAGGACTCAACAATCTTCGAGAGGTCGTCAGCCATTTGCGTCTCCGGTGTCGTGGTGTAAAGTGCGGGGCTAGTATATTACACGAGACCGCCCAGAATCCGCCTACGCACGCGACCCAAATCCTGACTGGATCACGGCGCCCCTAGATCGTGCGGATGCTGCCCCGCACATAGCTGGCATCGTCGGAGGCCAGGAAGGCAATCACCGATGCCACGCCGTCGGGCGACGCTAAGACAGCCAAGGTTCGTCTGTAGGCTTCCTCGTCGCCTGTGCTTCGGTAGGACTCCTCTGTGGCGGCGACCTTCAAAGGAGTGTCGATGCTTCCCGGCATCACCTCGTTGACACGGATGCCGAGCTTCGACAGCTGGGCGTCCAGCGTCATTGCGAAACCGTGGACCCCTCCCTTGCTAGAGCCGTAGGCATACGAGGAGCTTGCGCCGAGCACCCCGCCACTGGATGAGGTGAGAATGATGACCCCTGACTTCTGACGCTTCATGTGCGTGGCGACGTGTTTGACCACGAGGAACGAGCCCTTCAGGTTGACGTCGATCACCAAATTCCAGTCCTCCTCGGTCACCTCGGTGACGTCCACGTGAGCGCCTGTGAGCATGCCAGCCAGATGGATGAGCACGTCGACACCGTGTCCTAGCCATACGGCCGCCTCCTCGACGGCCGTGCTTACGTCGGCCTCGGATGAGACGTCGACGTGCCAGTACCGGGCCGTGCCTCCGGCGCGTTCGATGGTCTTCAGGGTCGAGCCGGCCTCGGCGTCGTTGACGTCGAAAGCGGCTACCCGCGCGCCCTCCGCCGCAACGCGGATGGCGGTTGAGCGACCGATGCCGGTAGCTGCTCCAGTTACCAGTATTCGCTTGGTGTATAGGTTGCCCAATCTTTCCCTCCTCCGATGTTCCGAGAGACGCCCCAGCGGCGCGTCTTTACCCAGGCCTGGAGGCCATTTTCACGAGGTGGTCAGCGGCGTGCCCCACTCAATACCGGCCCTGTTCGCGATCTGCCGGTAACGACCCGCCGCCGTGGCGAACCTGTCCGGTGGCAGGTGTTCGATTAGCACGTGGGCTTCAGGGCAGACCCGCTGCAGTTCCGTCAGGAAAAACCCGTGGTCCAACAGGCCGGAGCCGATCTCGGCCTCCTCGAATCGGACCATGAGCTGATCGACGACGCGAAAGTCCTTGGTATGGGCGCCGACGGTGACATCGCCCAGCAGCTCGAAGAACCCGCCGAGGAAGT
>CAUZJF010000090.1:0-8256 GCA_963579975.1 Dehalococcoidia bacterium | reverse complement strand
AAGCCAGCGAACGACCCAACAGGTGTGGCTCACGAGCGCGCCTTCCCGGTAAGCCAGGACATGCGTCACGGCGGAGAGGTTCCGCAAGTAGCCGTCGAGGTTCTCGTTGAATGCGGCCTCGCATAAATCGACGATTTCCCGCCATCGGGCTTCGGGGATGGAACCAGCGTAATCAACCTCTATGGTGAGGCCGGATGGCGGTTCGGGTGGAGTCAAATCCGGGGAGGATATGTGGGGCTATTCGAGGAAGTCGCGTAGCTTCTTGGAGCGGCTGGGATGGCGGAGCTTGCGGAGCGCCTTGGCCTCGATTTGGCGAATTCGCTCTCGCGTCACTCCGAAGTCTCGCCCGACCTCTTCCAGGGTGCGGTTCCGTCCATCCTCAAGGCCGAAACGCAGCTGGAGCACCCTGGCTTCGCGCTCGCTCAGCGTGTAGAGTACGTCGTCCACCTGCTCCTTCAGGAGCTGGTGCGAGGCGGCCTCCGACGGTGCGAGCGCACCTCGGTCCTCGATGAAGTCGCCCAGGTGGCTGTCCTCTTCTTCGCCGATCGGCGTCTCCAGCGAGACGGGCTCTTGGGAAATTTTGAGTATCTCGCGTACTCGCTCGGGAGATACCTCCATTCCTTCGCCGATCTCCTCGCTGGTCGGCTCACGACCGTACTCCTGAACGAGCCGGCGGCTCACGCGTAGCAGCTTGTTGATCGTCTCGACCATGTGTACCGGGATCCGGATTGTGCGGGCCTGGTCGGCGATAGCTCTCGTAATCGCCTGCCGGATCCACCAGGTGGCGTAAGTGCTGAATTTGTAACCTTTCCGGTAGTCGAACTTCTCGACTGCGCGGATCAGCCCGATGTTCCCTTCTTGAATCAAGTCCAGGAGCGACATGCCTCGACCGATGTACTTCTTGGCGACGCTTACCACGAGCCGGAGGTTCGCTTCGGCGAGGTGTCCCTGGGCGGTGTCACCCTGCTGCTTGATCCTGGCAAGGTGGGTGTGGAAGACGAACTCGTAGGGGTCGAGCCGTTTGGTGAAGTCTGTCTTTTCGATCTGCTTCGCGACCTTCGCGATCATCTGGTCTCCACCCGCTATTTCGATTGCCTCGGGAGGGAGCAGCCGGCTATTGATCGAAAGCCGCTGGATGTCAGCTCGGGCCTCCAACGGTTCCTTGTTAAGCACGTCCGCGACGAAGTTGAGCAACTCCTCTGGCAGGTTGCCGTCGAGCGGCGACCTTACTTCCTCTGACGAGACCAGCTCTTCCAGTGTCGTCTTGCTTTGTATCCCACCGTACCGGCTCAGCACGTCCAACAGCTCCCTGCCTTCACAGGCCTGACGGAGCATTTGCAAAACGACCTGCCAGGCCCTCGGAGGTCGGCCCTCCGGGCTCATCAGTTGCTCCTCGAGCTCTAGTACGTGCTTGGCCGCCTCCATACTCTTGGCCAGAGTGCGTTCTTCCGTGGCTTTCAGCAGGCTGACCCGGCCTATCTCCCGCAGGTACATCCGCACCGGATCGTCGATCATCTCGGACGCGTCCAGGCTCTGGTCCCATTCGGTCGGCTGCGCTATGCGAGAGGTCGCCGAGTCTTCGGTCGAGCCGTCAGTGGACGGGAGTGCGCCGATGTGGCTACCCCGCGGGTCCGTTAGACCTATGATCTCCCTGCCGCTTTCGCGGTTCCGCTCCGCCCGCTCCGACAGTCCCCTCAACATGTCCTCGGACGCGTCGTGAGATTTTCTGCTCATATTAGTGTCAACCTCGTTTGCCGATAGCCGTCAGCTTCATTGGGAAAACAACTCTCTCAGTCTCGAGTTGGCGGTAACGATTGGTTCTTCGAGTTCGCGCGGAGGTGGGAGTGCCGAGTCCTCAGTCGCAAGCAGTCCTTCCTGTTGTTCCCTGAGGTGTCGTTGCTCCAGGCGGACCAGGCACTGTTTAAGCGCGCCTTCCGCCGATGGCCGGTCTAGCGGTCCAAGATCTAAGCCAACCAGGTACTCCACATGTTGCTGCAAAGACTCGTCAAGTACTTCTCTAAGCTCTTCCATTGTATTGCAGCTTTGCCACGACGTAAATACTTCTCGATTCTCTGTTCGGCGGAAATGTTCGGCCGGCACGTCGACCGTCTTCTCCTTCAGCTCGCGTTGGTCGAGTAACAAAGCGACGAGGTAGTCCTCGAGGTAGTCCTCGAGGTCGCCGCTGAGCGCGGAGACCGTCGTGGCCTTGTCCCGGCTGCGGGCGGGCGTGGCTCTCGCCCGCCTTCGCGTCGGCGTCCGCAGCCTTCCCATGCTTGCTTCCAATGCTTCAGGGGAGACACCCAGGACCTTGGCCAACAACGTACGGTCTTGCTCTTGGTTGAAGGAATTCGTGTCATCAAGGATCACCGGCCACAACGCTTCGGCGGCCTCTGCCTTGCCTTCTGGTGTGTTGAGGTCGAATCTTGCCGCTTCAGTAGGGATCAAGAATTCCATGTACGGAACGGCCTCGCGCGTTAGACGCTCCCACTCCTCTCGGTTCTTGCGGATCAGCGCGTCGGGGTCTCGACCGTGCGGCAAGGACGCGACCCTCAACTCCAGATCGGCCCGTTGGCCAAGGTGCCGCCGGGCCAGAGCGCGATAGGTGTCCGTAAGACTACGACGCGTCGCCTCCTGGCCGGCCTCATCGGGGTCGAGCGCCTGGACGACTGTCTTGGCCATACCCCTCAGCCGCGACACCTGCTGCTCCGTCAGCGCGGTCCCCATACACGCCACCACGTTCGTGTACCCGTGCTGGTGTGCTGCGATAGCATCCATGTAGCCTTCGACGACAACAGCGGTGCCGCCGTCCCGTATCGGACCCGCTGCAAGATTCAGGCCGTACAGGTTGGCGCGCTTGTCGAAGATCGGTGACGCCGCGGTGTTGATATACTTGGGGTCCGACCCGTCCAGCGACCGTCCTCCGAAGCCCACGACTCTACCTCGCCGGTCGTGGATGGGGATCATCAGGCGGGCCCCGAAAAAGTCCCGCACGCTACCGTCTTCGCCACGACGCAGCACCCCCGCTTCGACGGCCTGGTCGACGCTGATGCCAAGAGTGGTCAGGTGCGTTTTCAGGCGCTGGCGGTCCCTTGGGCTCGCCCCGAGCCCGAACAACGAGATGACCTTGTCGTCGAGGCCGCGCCCGGAAATATACTTCGATGCTACGCGCCCTTCGTCGGACTTAAGCACGTCGTGGTAGAACCGCGCGGCTTCTTGATTGATGCGGTACAGGATGTCGTACCGCTCCCCGTCTTGCCTTCGTTCCTCGATCTGTACGCCGGCACGGTCGGCCAGCTTCCGGAGAGCATCGCCGAACTCGATCTTCTCGGCGCGCATGACGAAGGAGATCACGTCCCCGCCGGTGGAACACGCCCCGAAACAGCGCCAGCTCTGGCGTTCCTGGTTCACCGTGAACGACGGCGTCTTCTCGGTGTGGAACGGACAGAGCCCTTTGTGGTTGCTTCCCGCCTTCTTCAGCGCAACGTAGCTCGACACGACGTCGACAACGTCCAGCCTGGCCTTTACTTCATCAACGGTGCTCATTTCATAGCTCGCTCAAGCCTGCCACAATAACGTCGTCCTGAGCCCGGCGAAGGACCTGGGACGCTGCGCCGTCGCCTTTGCTAGTCATTTTCTGGCTCCGCCCGCCTGTGCGTAGGCGTGACGAGCGATCTTGTTCATCGGTCGCTTGATGCTCTTAAGATGCCAGTCGATGTGGTCCACCGCGGCCCTGAGGTCCACCAAGTAGTCGCCCACCGTCTCCCATTCCTGAGGCGCCTGTAAAAGCCCGTCCACCAATCCCGCCAGCGTCTTCTGTGCCCCCCAGAGGTCACCGATGTCCGTACTTAGCGATGATAGCTCGCCGTCGAATGACCTGGGAAGGCCCATTTCCTGGAGCTTGATAACCACGCCATGCGCGACAAGAGCGGTTTCCTGGGCATGGTCGAGGTCGGGCTCCAACTTGGCCGGGACGCCTTCCCCGAGTTTGTCTCCCTTCACGCATCACCTTCTACTTTCTCTCTGTCGCCCGTCGCGTAGTGGGCCAGATACATAGTCCACAGCTCTCGGATCGTCTCAAGAGCGCCCTGCTGGGGCTGATGGCTCATAAAGCTGATCTGCTCGAATACCCGCTTCCAGAGCGCGTCGACCTCTTTCTTCCACGGCTCGTACTCGAGCCCATAGACGTCGCGTTGCATCGATTCGAGATGCTCTCGTATAAGCCTGAGTAGGTTCTTGACCGTGCGGGTCCGGATCCGGTCTGTGGGGTTCACGAGGCGCTAGAACAGTGCCCTGCTGAAGCTCTTGGCGATGCCGGGTTCGATACCCTCGGCGACACGCAGGGCGTATAGATCAGTCATGCTAGCGACATGGTCTGCGACCGGCTTTCCGTGGCCCTCGTACTCCTGTGGGATCTCGTCGCGTCTGTTCCCGAAATACTCATATATCAGCCGCATGATGCGCCGCCCGGTCTGTCCCTCTTCGCCCCGGTCCGCCGGCACGTAGACCTCTTTGAACATAAACTCGCGCAGGACATTCATTGCGTCCCTCACGGGGGGACTCATCGTGATCGTCGGCGACACTCGGTCCAGTCCATCCAGGCCCGCCACCGCCCATGAGCTCTCGACCACGTCGCTCACCATCGTGTCGATGCGCTCGGAGTGCCGGTTACCCAGCACGCTGGTGACTGCCTTAGGCACTCTCTCTCTGGCCAGCAAACCGGCGCGGAAGGCGTCCGCCAGATCGTGGTTTAGATACGCCACCGCGTCGGCCAGGCGGCAGATCTGGCCTTCCGGCGAGAGACCGTCGGCCGGTGGCGTGCCCAGGAAGTCGCCTCGAGGTTTCGAGTGGGACACGATACCGTGCCGGACCTCCCACGTCAGGTTCAGCCCGCGACCCTCCTTCTCCAGCTTCTCGACCAGCCGCAGGCTCTGCTCAGCGTGCCGGAAGCCGTCCGGGTCGAGATTGTTGAGCTCGTCCTCTCCCACGTGCCCGAAGGGCGTGTGCCCGATGTCGTGACCGAGGGCGATCGCCTCGGTAAGGTCCTCGTTCAGGTTCAACGCCCGCGCGATGGTCCGGGCGATCTGCGCGACCTCCAGGGTATGCGTAAGGCGTGTCACGTAGTGGTCGCCGGCCGGCGCGATGAATACCTGGGTCTTGTGCTTTAGACGGCGGAACGACTTCGAATGAATGATGCGGTCGCGGTCGCGCTGAAAATCGCTGCGAAGCGGCGAGGGCTCTTCGGAGCGCTCCCGCCCACGGCTCTGACTCGACCTGGCGGCGTAGGGTGAGAGAGACCCCTCACGCTCCTCGATACGCTGCCGAACGAGTGTCGAGATCAAAGACGACGACCTGGTGTGGGAATCCGCGGCAGGGAAGGGCTTGATGGGTACCTTAATTCGGTTCGCCAAGGCCCGGGCGGACCGACCACGAGAACGGCTCGGTCAAGAGGCCGCGTAAGGTCGAAGTATAGCACAGAGGATGGTATGGAAAGGGAGGAATCTTACCTCCTCCCCCTCCGGGGAGGACTGAGAGCCTGCACTGAGTCTGTCGAAGTGAGGAGGCCATAGTCGTAGCTAAGCAGTCCCTTTTCGAACCACAGCTTCGACCGCCTCCGCAGTCTCCGAAGTCACCAGCAGTAACAGCGATGGCAGCACTAGCAACGACGCCACGGCCGCCATCAAGATCATCGTCGCCGCCAGAATCCCGTACGACGAGAACATGGGCATCGGCGCGAAAGCCATGATCCCGAACCCCAGCACGCTGGTGGCGGCCGACGCGAGCAACGCGACGCCGGTCCCTTGCGCGGCCCTGCGCAGCGCTTCGATTCGGTCCGGCGACCTGCCCAGCTCCTCCCGGAACCGCTGCGTCATGTGAATCGCATAGTCGATACCCACCCCGATAGATATAGCCGCGATCGTCGCCGTGATGAAGTTCAGGCCGAAATCGAACACGTACATGAACGCGTACAGCCACGCGACCACCAGGCCGATAGGAATGATCGTCACGACACCGTAACGTATCGACCTCATGGCCGCGATGGCGACCAGCAGGCAGGCGATCACCGCGATCGGGAACGCTCGCTGCAGTCCTAACGTAGTCGCGTCAAGGCCGGCTTGACGGGTGTAGGGCGACCCCGTCAGCCCCGCCAGCGATATCGATGGAGCCGCGTCCAGGATGCCAAGGTCGTCGGTCAGGGTGTCCCGGGAACCGATCGTCTTCTCCTGGTCCCTCGTTCCGGGAATCCCCAGCACGATTGTGGTGGCGTCCTTCTGGGCACCCGACGGGTCGTGTAAGACGGTCTCACGCACCTCCAGGGAATCGTAGATCTTCTGGTCCGCGCTCTCGTAGACGCCGTTCACGGAGATATAGTCGAGTATCGCCTTCAGCTCCTCGCGAGACTCTGGCCACCGGTACGACCTCCCCGAGTACTGGAACTCCGCCAGGTCGTCGCCCGTCGAGATCGCGACTCCGGTAGCTTCCTCTATCTGGGACCGCGTGTATTCTGAGCGGACTGCCTGGTCGAGAACGTAGAAGATGGGCCGTGCCTGCAGAGTCGCTTCATCGTGGTCGTTCTTGGCCACGTACTCGTTGTCGGCGGCCCGGGCCAGGAACTCTTCGATCGCCAGTAGAGATGTGGGGTCGGTTAGGTCGCCCTCGATATAGATGATGGCCGCCTCGCCGCCCTCGTCGCCGACGTAGTCGTCCAGCTTGTCGAGGCCGACGACGAAGTCTGAGTCGCTTTTGAAGAAGTCTTTGACGTCGAATGTGCCCTCGAGTTTCAGCGCGTAGAAGGCGGCGACAATGGTGATTGCCGTGACAATCGGCAGAACGACCAGCCGTCTCTGGGCGAGGCCCACGACAAGGCTGGTCAACCACCCATCGCCCCGCTCGGTCTCCGGCGGGGACTCCGCGCCTTCCCCTGTCGCTCCGTCTCGAGCCCGCCACGCGTCCAGGCGCATCAGCGCCAGCGGTACCGCGATTCCCATGATCACGAACGCGGACATGATGGCCAGACCCGCCCCGATGCCGAACTGGATCACCGACTCTATGTTGGCGGACACGTTCGAGAAGAACGCTATGGCGTCGGTCACCATGGCCAGGGCGAGCGCCCCTAGCACCCCGGCCATCCCGAGCCTGAACGCCAGCCTTGGGGCCAGCCCGATTCCGCGCTCCTCTCGATACCGGTTGACCGAGTGGATGACGAAATCAGCTCCCAGCGAAATCATCGCGATTGGCACGATGAAGTCCAGCACGGTGGACGACTTCAGACCCACGACGTTGGACAGCCCCTTGAGCCAGACGATCATCATCGCCAGACCGATTGCTGTCAGAAGCACCGACCGTCCCGACTTCAAGGAGATTCCGACAACGACGAGCACCACGAGGAACGTCGCCATTATGAACGGGACTGCGGTACCGACCTCGTCCTCGATCTCCAGGTTGGAGTCGATCGCCACGCCCCACAGTTGGTAGCTCGCCTCGTCACCCCTGAGGACCGCCTGGACCTTCCTGCTGAACTGCTCCTTGCCCTTCGTTACAGGATCGCCGCTGGTGCCGATGCTCACGCTGCCGCCGCCTAGCTTCGCATTGTCGCCGGCCACGAAAACGCCCACGGCAGGGGACCGCCAGACGTCGATCTGCTGGCCTAGCACCTGCTGCCCTGGCTCGATCTGCCTTTTATAGATAAGGTTAGCCAGCGTCTCGGTCCGGGGATCCGCCAGGACAAGGCTGGTAGCCAGCTTCACCTGATCGACCGAGGCCGTCTCGAGATTGGTCCCCATCGCAGCCAGTGTTTCCTGGACCGCGTCGGCGATGGTGTATACACCCAGCACAGGCTGCTGGAGGTCGGTGTTATAGCCGTTGTAGAGGTAGGGCTGGAGCTCGAGGTCGTCGGGAGCCAGCTTGCCCTCCGTGTCCGCCTGCCGAAGCGACTCCGTGCTCTCGTACAGCTCCCACAGAGTTTCCGGAGTCAGCATGTCGCCGCCTCGCGCCTCCACCAGATAGAACGTGCCGTGGAACCGCGGCGGCAGCTGCGAATTGACCTTGTCCTCGAGCTCGTATACCAGGCCCCCGGGGTTGTCCGACGCCGTTTCCTCAGGGGCCATTGCGACCATCGGGATCACCAGTAGAGCTGTAGCCACAACCACGGCCAGCATCAGCCAGCTAGACCGGCGCTCCATGAACTCCGCGATCTTGTGCGCGGCACTCCCGGTGTTGGCCATGGGTACGAACCTATCTGGTTGGGGTGGGTGGGAG
>CAUZJF010000089.1:0-8269 GCA_963579975.1 Dehalococcoidia bacterium | reverse complement strand
GGGGGGCCCCCAAATTCAGCGAAACCGAAACGAACATCAAGCATTGCCGGTACCTTGACGACATCCAACGGCGCAAGCTACGATAGTCGTACGCTAAGAAGCGAGGCACGACACTTGGGAACTCGCTAGCGGCACCCCGCCGCAACCTTACATCGCCTACGTAGCCTCCCGCGTTCTCACACGACCGCGCGGGGGGGGGGGGGGTGTATTGTCCTCCACGCTCCTAGACCTTCCGGGCGCGCCTCTGGTGTAAGATTCCCGACGTGGACTTCTCCCGACGCTGTCCGGCTCCCATGAAAGGACCGTACCAATGGTTTTGAAACAAGACTCCGAGCTTTCCGAGCTGAGAAAGCGGATTCGGCACTCCGCCTCCCACGTAATGGCCGACGTCGTCACGACGATGTTCCCGGACGCCAAGCTAGCCATCGGCCCTCCGACCGACGACGGCTTCTACTACGACTTCCTCGTACCGGAGCCCTTCGCCGACGAAGACCTGCCGAAGATCGAGACGGAGATGCGAAAGACCATCTCCCGCGACCTCCACTTCGAGTTCCACGAGTACCCGCGAGGCGATGCGCTCTCTATGAACGCCGGCGAGCCGCTCAAGCTCGAAATCATCGATGGGATCCCCGAAGACGAGGCGATCACGACCTACAAGCACGGCGACTTCGAGGACCTCTGCGCCGGCCCTCACGTCGAGTCCACGGGACGGATCCCCGCCTTCAAGCTGCTCAGCGTGGCCGGCGCCTACTGGCGCGGCGACGAGAACCGACAGATGCTGCAGCGCATCTATGGCACGGCCTTCGAATCCCAGGAGTCCCTCGACGAGCACCTGCAACGGCTGGAGGAGGCGAAGCTGCGGGACCACCGAACAGTGGGCCGCGCGCTCGACCTCTTCTCGGTGCACGACGAGATCGGGCCGGGCCTTATCCTCTGGCACCCCAAAGGCGCGCGTGTCCGGGGCCTAATAGAGGATTTCTGGAAGCAGGAGCACTACCGCTCGGGCTACGACCTAGTGTACACGCCCCACATCGGGCGGGCAGCACTATGGGAAACCAGCGGCCACCTCGACTTCTACCAGGAGAACATGTACGCCCCGATGGAGATGGACGGTCAGGAATACTACCTGAAGCCCATGAACTGCCCGTTCCACATCACCTACTACAAGACGGGGCTTCGCAGCTACCGAGACCTCCCCATGCGAATCGGGGAGCTGGGCACGGTGTACCGCAACGAACGCGGCGGCGTCCTGCACGGCCTGCTCCGTGTTCGCGGCCTGACCCAAGACGACGCTCACATTTTCTGTCGTCCCGACCAGGTGGAGGAGGAAGTAAACGGGGTGCTCGACCTCACCTTCCACCTGCTGCGAAGCTTCGGCCTGCACGACTACGAGATCATGTTGTCGACTCGCCCGGAAAAGGCCGTGGGTGAGCCAGAGCAGTGGGAGCTTGCCACAGAATCGTTGAGGCGGACGCTGAATGGTCGCGGGGTCTCATACGAGGTAGACGAGGGCGGAGGGGCGTTCTACGGCCCCAAGATCGACGTCCACATCAGGGATGCCATCGGGCGCTTATGGCAATGCACGACAGTGCAGTTCGACTTCAACCTGCCCGAGCGGTTCGAGCTCCGATACATCGGCGAGGACGGCAAGGAACACCAGCCCTACATGATTCATCGGGCGTTACTCGGCGCATTGGAGCGGTTCATGGCGGTACTCATCGAGCACTACGGTGGCGCGTTCCCTGTCTGGCTGGCTCCGGTACAGGCCGAAATCGTACCCATCGCCGAGCGTCACCATGAATACGCCTGCAGCGTGGAGGCGCGACTGGCAGAGGCTGGCATCAGGGCGCACGCCGACACCCGCAACGAGCGCATGAACGCCAAGATCAGGGACGCGCAGCTCCAGAAGATCCCGTACATGCTCGTGGTCGGCGACAGGGAAGCCGACGACGACGCGGCGTCCGTCCGGCTGCGCAACGGCGAAAACCTTGGCGCCCTTCCCGTAGCGGACGTCGTCGCCCACATCACCGCCGAGGCGGAGGCGCGGACGTAGCGACTGCTCGGCGGCCCCACACCAATCGATCGATGCCCACGAGTCGGCGGCCGGGTCGGAAACCCGTTGAGCCTCCTCGGACGGGTCCGAGCCGGCCGTGGCTAGACTTCGAAATGGAGGTCGTCGGGGGGCTCGAGGAGTTCGCTGAAGATGAGCTCGAGCGCCGCATGGGCGCCGAGGCAACCGTTGTTGGGCGGCCGGCTCCCGGGAGAATCTCCATTCGATATCGCGGCAATCCCGCCGCGCTCAACGGGCTGCGGTCAGTCGTGGCGGTCCACATAGTGGAGAACTACGAGGTACCCAGACCCCACGGGCTCCTCGGCCACGAGAACCTGACCAGGCTCCTCCGCGTGATCGAGGGCATTGTGAGCCTGTTTCCGCGAGGGTCGTTCGAGACCTTCCGTATCAGTGCGGCGGGAGCCGGGTCCAGCACATTCCGACGGCTAGGCGACGAGGTGCGGAACGCCACCGGACTCGCCGTGACCGCTGGACCTGCTCACCTCCAGCTGGCTTTCCGACGAACCTCCTGCGCGCAGACGGGGTGGGAGGCGCTCGTAAGACTGAGTCCCAGGCCGCTGTCGGCGCGGAAATGGCGCGTCTGCGATCTGCCCGGCGCACTGAACGGCACGATCGCTCACGTGATGGTCGAACTGGCCGCTCTGCCCGAAGGCGGGACATTGGTGAACCTAGCCTGCGGCTCGGGCACCCTTATGGCCGAGGGCCCGGAGCTCAGCCCGACGGGCGTCGTCGTAGGCTGCGATACCAGCAGGGACGCTCTCGCACGCGCCGAATCGAATCTCCGCGCCGCCGGCCACGGCCGGGCCCGGTTACTGTATGCCGACGTCCGGTCTGTTCCGCTGTCCGCAGCCTGCGCCGACGCAATCGTAGCAGACCTGCCATACGGGATGCTGTCCAAAGCCGATACGGACCTGGGACGTCTATACGCAGGCACGGTATCTGAGGCAACACGTCTCGCGCGACCGGGGGCGGCATTGGTGGTCATCACCTCGGCGAAAAGGCACTTCGAGAACGCCCTGAAGAACCACGAATCCGACTGGGACGTCGCAAGGGTACTCCCCTTGAAGGTGCCCTTCCGCAGCGGTTACATCAACCCGCAGGTATACGCCCTCAAGCGGCGTCCTTAGACGACGACCGCCCGCTCGCGGCTAAAGGGAGTCGCAAGATCGGCCGTCAGGTGCAAGGACTCAATTCGCTGGGAATCTCCGTCGACGCCATTATCACCATCCCTCTGGTCCGAGCGGTCCAGACTGCAGAGATCGTCCAGGACGGTCTCCTATCTTCTGGACGGCTCATGACTTCGGGCGATCTAGCGCCGACGGGTGATCCTTCGAGACTCATAGACCATCTCTCCGTAGAGTCCTCGGCCGCGAGCAGCGTAATGATCGTGGGCCACGAACCGTATCTGAGCGGCCTCATATCGGTACTCGTCACCGGGGACCGGGAGCCGGTCGTTCGACTAAACAAGGGAGCTCTGTGCAAGCTGCAGGTGCCAGATCCGAGATACGGCCGATGTGGGTGGATCGGATGGTTCCTAACGCCCAAACAGATGGTGAAGCTGGGGTGATTCCACCGCCGGCGGCATGACTGCAGGGACCTCGGGCGAACCCGATGTCCCGCATAACAATTTTCAGTACACTGTACCAAGAGAATAACCGGAGGTGATCTATGGCGAAACGAATGGTGTTGATTGCGCTGGGCGGTGTGCTGCTGGTCATATTAGTCGCCGCGTGCGGTTCCAGCGACGAGACCGAGACCTCTACTTCCCCGACTGAACCTGCGTCGAGCCAATCGGCTGCTGATGCTGCGTCGGACCAGTCGGCCGCTGATACGACCGTGACCGAACCTGTGGAAGAAGCGGAAGGAGTCGTCAAGCTCGTGAACCAGGACGAAGGGGGCAGCGGAGACTACAGGTTCGTCCCCTCCAGTTTTACGTTCAAACAGGGCGAGACTGTCACCTTCAGTATGACGAGCGAAACAGAGTTCCACACCTTTAACCTAGACGATCTCGGTGTCAGCCAGTCGGTGGAGGGTGGCGAGACCGTCAGGTTCACCATCACTTTTGACACAAAAGGCGACTTCAGGTTCTACTGTATCCCCCACGAGGACCTCGGGATGGAGGGCACGCTCAGGGTAGAGTAGTCCGCACCCCTTGGCGATTCGCATGTGGTAGGGACCCCGCCCGCCGGAAACGGCCCTGCTAAGCTAGGGCCCTGCTGATTCCTGCATGGACTCAGCGTGACCCTGGGTCGGGCCCTCCGACAAATATCGGGCTACCCGCGTTCGTTGGCGCGTCGGGTCTGGCCGAGGCGCCGTCTAGCTCCCGGCTCTCCATCACGATTCTGAGCAATTGGCTCACCGTCTCTGGATGTTTCGAGGCAAGATCGGCCGTCTCGTGTGGGTCCGAGCCCAGGTCGTATAGCTGTGTGTCCCCCCAGCCTCCGTCTGTCTCCCGGGTGATCAGCTTCCAGTCGCCGCGGCGTACCGCGAAGTTGCTGTTTCTGAAGTTCCAAGAAACCGTTCGGTCCTCACCACCTCTGTTCCGCTCACTCGCCAGCACCGACCAAATATCAACTCCGTCCCAGAGAGGGTCGTCGCCAGGCTCGTAACCGATAAGCCGCGTGAGCGTCGGCATCCAGTCCACTATGTGCATCGGCGTGGAGACCTTGCCCGGCTCGAGCGCCCCCGGCCAGCTGATCAGAGATGGCGTGCGAATGCCGCCTTCGTAGAGCTGTGCCTTGTGTCCTCGGAGCGGCAGATTGCTGCCCAGGCGAAGATTGGCCTCCTGCAAGCCGGGGTAGAGCGCGGCCTGCTCCGAGGAGTTGTCGCGCTGGGCGCCATTGTCCGACGAGAAGACCACGATCGTGTTCTATAGCTGGTCGACGCGCATCAGCGCTTCCAGCAGCCGCCCGACCGCGTCATCCATGTGACTGGCATAGGCGGCGTAGTCCTTGTACGACCGATCCTTCCCGGGGTCGTCGTCGTAGCTGCCACTCTCGTACGTCGCCAGCCACTGATGCGGGGCCCTGACCGGCACGTGGACCGCCGTGAAGGGCACATAGCAGAACCAGGGCTCTCGTCTTGACTCAATCCACGAGACCGCCTCATTCACGATCAGGTCGGTAACGTGACCGCGCTCCTCGACCAGCTCGCCGTTGCGGTGCCACGTGCGGCTGTACCGCCCCGTCTTGTAGCGGTGGTTGTAAGGGTCGACCCCACCGGCCAGGCTGCCGTACGAAGCGTTGACCCCGTATCGATTCGGGGCATACTGAGGCGACGAGCCCAGGTGCCACTTGCCGAACAGCCCCGTGTCGTACCCGGCGTTCCTCAACGACGTCGCCAGCGTCTCGTATCCGTCGGGCAACACAGGAGAATTCGTAGGAACCGTAGCATGCGCTCCGAACCGCCCGGGATACCGGCCCGTCAGGAGCGCCGTCCGGGTCGGGGTGCACATCGGCTGGACGTAATGCTGGTCGAGCTCGACCGCGCCCTCAACCAACCGATCGATATTCGGAGTGCGAATCGCCGAGCCGTGGTACCCGACGTCCCCCCACCCAAGATCGTCGGCAAGAATGAAGAGGATGTTAGGTCCGTCGGATATCATGGTCGTCCTCGATCTCCGGGCGACGAAATCAGAGGGTTTCTATGCCGTCCGGATTTGCGGAATCGGCGATCATCGTCGCTCTATCTGAGGGATACCTGAAATGCTTCCTCGCTCTCGTCCCGAGAGGCGCCGAACCCTGCCCCCCGCATTAGGTGAGCGTATAGCGACAGGTCGGCGTCTGGCATGGGCTAAACCTCTGAGCGCAGAAGTCCGGGTAGAAGGGTGGCTAAAAGTCTACCACGACCGCTCGCGATCTCTCCTGGACACTATAATGGGCCACCAAGCTCGGCGAAGAAGCGGATGATGATCAGAAATACCTTCGACAAGGGCCCGGAAGGCTGGTGTTCCTACGCGCCGATACCTCATGGTCTAACACTCGGTGAACCGAATCTTTGTCGAGTGCCGCAATGAACCCTCGGCGGCCACAACTTGACCGACTGTTGGACACGGAGCGGGACGTGGAAGCCTGGCGCGCCGACAACGCCGCACAGGTAAAGACTGTTCGACAGCAACCGTATAGAAGCCGGCCAGGCTTTCCGATTCACCTTCGAACGAGTTGGTACGGCCAACTACTACTGCAAGCTACACCCGGTCAACATGAGATCGGTGATCACGGTCGTGGAGAAGTCCGGCTAACGGTAGCCGAACCCCGCTGATACCGGGGAGAACCACCTTAAGGCGAGCCCACCTACTCCGGCTGGTTCGCGATCAGTTCTCCCCTCTCTGCCAGCTCACGCAAACTCGACTCGCCCCTCAGGTGCTTCATCATTTCACGGTAACGCCGTGCCATCTCGGGGCCCTGTAGCGACAGGTATTCAGCCTCGAGCGCACGAGCGGCAGCACTGGACGGGGGCGCTGGCACTTCGACCGTTGCGGTGGTGATCTGGTCGTTGCCCCACTTGTATGCGACGATCTCGCCTTTGCTGATTATCAGGTTCATCCCACGGTTGGCCTCGACTATGGGGACGCCGTTCTCCCTGGCCCGAGCGAGAACGGTTTCGTTCTGCTCGCGAGCCCTCGAACCAAAGGACAGAATCAGGATCAGACGTGCCCCGTCAAGCACCAAAGTACGTGTACTCAACGGGCTCCATCGATCGTTACAGATAACCATACCGGCCCGGCCGATCGGGGTGTCGAAGGCTCTTAGGGACCGGCCCACACGGTTAAAATTCCAGCTCGGGTCGGTGCCCTCTGCGAGCATCGTCTTGTGGTACTTTCCGCGAATCTCACCTTCATTGTCGATGAAGATCGCGGCGTTGTAGGCCTCGTCTCCGATACGCTCGGCGAACCCGACGCACAGGCATATCCGGAGCTGCCGAGCCAGCTTGCGGAAGCGGAGTATGTACGGCCCGTCGATCGGCTCGGCGATCTCGATCATTTCGTCAGCTCGACTAGGGTCCTCGACCACGTCCATTATCGGATATCCCTCGAGGACCCCTTCGGTCGTCACGACAAGGTCCGGCCCGTCCTTCGCAGCCTCGCGGACGAAGGCCTCGACTTTGTCGGCGTTATAGGCCTTGTCCCACTTCTTCGGCTTGATGGAAATGGCCGAGGCCTTGACGGGGGTGAACATCGCGACAGTCCTCCATAATCGCCGCGAGAGACCGCGGCCTGAATCCACATATCGCCACTTTCGGGATCATCGTAGCAGACCGGTGACCTAGGCAGAGGCCTAGCCGTCACCTCGAACGGCGACTAGGCTCAGAGGGCGGAGACCGAAACGCCAATCAGACTTCCCACAGTGAACGTCACGGTAGCGGCAGCACCCCCAGCGAGCAGGTTTCGACCAGATATCCGGCGGCGACGGGGACGACGACCTTTTCGGCGACAAAGGGCCCGACCGGCTCTACGGCAACGGTGGCTGGATAGACGCCAAGCACGAGGCCTTCATTGACCCAGAGTTGTTTGAACAAGCGCAGGGCATGAGGGCCAGAAACCGCAAGCTGCCGAAAACAATCGGCGGAGGGCTCGCACGTACAGCCTGTCCGGGGTGTTGAGGTGTGTCGAGTGCGAGTCCCCGATGTGGATCCACTCGAACTCCAATGGGAGGGCACGAATCTACTGCCGCCAACGGGCCAAGGGATCGGGGTGTGTTAACCGAGGGACGTTCATGGATGTGTACGCGGCCCAGATTGTCGAGTATTTGCGCCGCTTCATGATCCCCGAAGACTACCAGGCACAGATACTGACGATGTACCAGCACCTCCAACAAGCCGAGGGCGACACAGAAGGGCTGCGGCGTGAGCTTGAAGGACGCCTAGAGCGGATAAGAGATCTCTACGAGTGGGGAGACAAGGCCAAGGACGATTACCTGAGCGAGAGCCGCGAGATTAAAGAGGAGCTCGCCCATCTTACCCCGCCCGAGCAGCGCCCCGATGTGTTGGGCGTGTTCAGGGGCTTCCTGGAGAACGTGGCAACGGCTTGGGAGAAGGGTACCGACGGGCAGAAGAACAGGTTGGCGAGGCAGATGTTCGATGTCGTCTGGACCAGTGACGAGAAGGTGGTTGCAGTTAGGCCCAGGGCTGAACTCAGGCCTTTCTTCCAGGTCTCAGAATACTGTCAAGAAAAAAGTCTGTCTGGCGACCCCGACCGGA
>CAUZJF010000088.1:0-8366 GCA_963579975.1 Dehalococcoidia bacterium | reverse complement strand
GACAAGTCGATTTCACACCGGGCTGTGCTTCTCAATGCTTTAGCCGACGGCAGAGCTCATGTGTCTAACTACGCTTCGGGCGAAGACGGCGCGTCGATGCTCCGGTGTCTTCGGGGCCTCGGCGTGCGAATCAGGAAGCACTCCAGTTGTGAGGTCAGCGGGGCCGACGAGTGCCTCGAGGTTGTCGGCCGCGGCGCCGAGGGTCTTGTGGAGCCTTCCGGTGTGCTGAATGCCGGCAACAGCGGGACCTCGATGCGACTGCTCTCGGGTCTGCTTGCCGCACAGCCGTTCCTGAGCGTTATCTCGGGAGACCGCTCCCTGCGCGGTAGGGACATGGGCCGCATAGTCGAGCCGCTGACCAGGATGGGCGCGACGATCTTGGGCCGCAGCCGCGACACTCTCGCACCGCTGGCGATCCAGGGCGGAGAGCTGCAAGGCATCGACTACCTGCTTCCGATGGCCAGTGCTCAGGTCAAGTCCGCAGTCCTGATCGCGGGCCTTTTCGCCAAGGGCCGTACGACCGTCGTCCAGCCCGCTGAGTCCCGCGACCACACCGAAAGGATGTTGCGGGCCATGGGGGCCAATGTCGAGGCCAACGGGCTCCGCGTGTCGGTTCGACCGTCGGAACTGCGAGCTGTGGACGTAGAGGTACCCGGTGATGTCAGCGCGGCGGCCTTTTGGCTCGTCGCTGGCTGCTGCCATCCCAACGCACAAGTGCGGCTCAAGGACGTCGGGATCAACTCGGCTAGGGCCGGCGTCCTCGACGTGCTGAGCGCGATGGGGGGCCGGGTCCGGGCCGAGAACGTCCGTGAAACGGGTGGGGAGCCGGTCGCCGACCTGGTCGCCGAGTCCAGTGAACTGACGGCGACGAAGATCGGAGGCGACCTCGTCCCCAGGGTGATCGACGAGCTCCCTGTGTTAGCGTTGGCTGCCTGCTTCGCCGAAGGCACCACCGTGATCAAAGATGCGGCGGAGCTGCGTGGGAAAGAGTCCGACCGCATCGAGACCACGATCGAAGGTCTCTCGGCGCTCGGCGCCGAAATCGAGGGGCGTCCGGACGGTATGGTCGTGAACGGTAGCGGCAAACTGCATGGCGCCTCGACCCAAAGCTACGGAGATCACAGGATAGCCATGACCATGGCGGTCGCCGGGCTCATCGCGGCTGGAGAGACGACTGTCGATGGGGCGGAGGCCGCCAGCGTAACCTACCCCGATTTCTGGGACACCGTCGACGAGCTGGCGACGGGCGGGTAGGGCGCAGGTTGGCCAGATCGACAGACATGGTCCCTCTTCTCGTCGTTTTGACGGGACCCTCCGGTGTCGGCAAGGATGCGGTCTTCTCCCGGATGCGCGAGCTGGGCAGGTCGTACCACTTTGCCGTCACAGCTACAACCCGACCAAAGCGAGATCGCGAGGTCGACGGCGACGACTACATTTTCCTTTCGGAGGCCCAGCTCCGCGAGATGATCGATCATGAAGAGCTAATCGAATGGGCCGAGGTGTACGGCAACCTCTACGGAGTACCAAAGACTCAGGTGCGCGATGCGCTCAGGGAAGGCAACGACGTGATCGTCAAGACGGACGTCCAGGGGGTCCGGAACATAAGGAAGGTCGCGCCCGACGCCTTGTTCATCTTCATAGCGCCTCCGAACACCGAAGAGTTGGCTCGCCGGCTTTCCCTCCGGATGACCGAAACGGCTCAAGCCCTGAAGGTCAGGCTGAGGACAGCCGAAGAAGAGCTGAAAGAGGCGGCCGGCTACGAGCACGTTGTCGTGAACCACAGCGGTCGGCTCGGCGAGACTGTTCAGGAAATCGAGTCGATAATCGAACGCGAGCGCCGCAGGCAGCCACCGCGCCGCATCGACCTCTGAGGCCCAACGGCACTCCTACCCCAAAACCCGGCCAAAACCCTGACCCTGTCTGCTATACTGCGGCCTCCATCGCGTCTCAGGAGTCCCCCACAATGCCTTTCGAGTTCATCCGGTACGAGAAGCGAGACCGTGTCGCCTACCTCACGATCGACCGGCCCGAACGCCTGAACGCCCTACACCCCCCAGCAAGCGCGGAGATGCGCCGGGCGTTCGAGGAGTTCCGGGACGACGACGATGTTCGAGTCGCGATTGTTACCGGCGAAGGCGAGCGCTCCTTCTGCGCGGGGAACGACCTGAAGTACCACGTCGAGCACGTCAAGCCTGGGGAGCCCTGGCCCGACGCGGCCAACACGCCCTTTGCAGGGATTACCGACAGGTTCACGTGCTGGAAACCGATCATTGCCGCGATCAACGGGTACGCGTACGGAGGGGGCCTGGAGCTAGTCCTGGCCTGTGACCTCGCGGTGGCCGCCGACCACGCCCGGTTCGCTGCTCCCGAAGGCCGCGTCGGGCTCGTTGCCGCTGCGGGGGGAGTCCATCGGCTATCTCGACAGGTACCGCTGAAGGCGGCGATGCGGATACTGCTCACGTCCAAGCCTATATCTGCGCAGGAAGCCTTGCAGTGGGGGATCGTAAACGAAATCGTCCCCCAGACGGAACTGATGGACGCGGCCAACAAGCTGGCGTCTGAAATCATAGAGTGCGCTCCGCTGTCGGTCACGGCCAGCAAACAGATGGCGCTGGAGGGTCTGGGCGTGCCCCTGGAACAGGCCATGCGATCAACGTATAGCGAGTTCGACAAGGCACTTGCGTCTCCCGATGTCTTAGAAGGCCCGCGGGCCTTTGCGGAGAAGCGCCAGCCTGACTGGAAGGGAAGTTCATATTAGGGACTGTTCGATGACGATGCTGCCTGCCAACGTTCGCCCGAAGCGCTACGCGCTGACGCTGGAGCCGGACTTCGACACGTTTACCTTCAAGGGGACGGAGTCGGTCGATATCGAAGTCCTGGAGCCGACCTCTTCGGTCTCGATCAACAGCGTAGAGATTGCTATCGACTCCTGTCGTCTGGTGCTGCAGGACGGGACCGTGCTGACTCCGGCCAAGACGGACCTGGACACCGAGGCTGAAACGGCGACGTTCGTATTCGACACAGAGGTGCCAACCGGTGAGGCGAAGCTAGAGCTGGAGTTCACAGGAGAGTTGAATGACAAGCTGCGGGGCTTCTACCGTAGCAGGTACACGGACGAAAACGGCGAGGAGCGCTACCTGGCAACTACGCAGTTTGAAGCGACGGACGCGCGGCGTGCGTTCCCGTGCTGGGACGAACCTGCCTTGAAGGCGACGTTCCAGGTCGACCTCGTGATCCCGTCTAACATGGTGGCCGTCTCGAACATGACGTCCACCTCCGAATCTCCGACCTCGGCGGGCAAGAAGAAGGTCGCTTTCGACGAGACGCCGCGGATGTCTACCTATCTGCTGGCCTTCGTGGTCGGAGAGCTACGCTCAATAGTGGACACGACGCCTGACGGCACCCTGATCCGCATATGGGCGACAGGCGAAAAAGAAGAGCAGGGCCGCTTTGCCCTCGACGTGTCGATAAGACTGCTTGAGTTCTTCAACGACTACTTTGGCGTCCCATATCCGCTCGAGAAGCTAGACCATCTCGCGATTCCCGATTTCGCTGCTGGAGCGATGGAGAACTGGGGCGCCATCACCTATCGCGAGACAGCCCTGCTGGTCGACCCCGAGAACAGCTCGGCGTTCACGCGCCAGATCGTCGCGGCCATAGTCGCCCACGAGATGGCGCATATGTGGTTTGGCGACCTGGTGACGATGGCGTGGTGGAACGACCTCTGGCTCAACGAGAGCTTCGCATCCTGGATGGGAGATACGGCGGTGGACCACCTCTTCCCCGAATGGGACATGTGGACCCAGTTCGTCTCCGACGACACGAACCGTGCGCTGAGTCTGGACGGCCTGCAAAACTCGCACCCGATCGAACAGGAAGTAAAGAATCCTGCCGAAATAGGCCAGCTCTTCGACGCCATCAGCTACAGCAAGGGCGGGTCGGTCCTGAGAATGCTGGCCCACTTCCTTGGGGCCGACGTGTTCCGGGACGGATTGCGGCGCTATATCGGCAAGCACCAGTATGGAAACGCACGTACCCACGACCTGTGGGAGGCCCTGGGCGCGGTATCGGGACAGCCCGTCGCCGCAATGATGGATACGTGGGTCGAGCAGGCAGGCTATCCGGTACTGGACGTGGTGACGAAGCAGTCCGGCGACCGGGTGGAGGTTACTGCCTCCCAACGGCGCTTCATGTACGACCACCTTGTCGTTCCGGAAAAGCCCGACGACACCCTTTGGCGTGTTCCTTTGAGCGCGACCGGCGGGTCGCAGACCACGTCGACTCTTATGTCCGAAAACGAGGCGAAACTGCGTGTCCTCGCTGGAGACGGTTGGGTCAAGGTCAACCCGGAGCAGACGGGCTTCTACCGTGTGGCTTACTCACCCGAAGATTGGAGGCGCCTCCGCGCTCCCATAGCCGACCGCCGACTCTCCGGGCTCGACCGGCTGGGTCTCCAGAACGACGCTTACGCCCTCAACCGGGCCGGGTATCTTCCCGTGACGGCGTTCCTCGACCTAGCCGAGGCCTACGTGGAAGAAACGGACGCGACGGTCTGGTCGGACCTGGCGGCCAACCTTGGTTCCCTAGAGGGACTGCTGGTCGATGAGCCTGTCTACGGTCGTTTTCAGGGATTCGGCCGCCGTATCTTCGAGGACGTTGTGCGGCGAGTGGGATGGGAAGCCAGACCAGGAGAGGGCCACCTCGATGCACTATTGCGCAGCACTGTCCTGGCATCGCTGGGCGGCTACGAGGACGAAGACACCCTTACCGAGGCGCGCTCGCGGTTCGACGGCTATGCCCGGGACCCGAGTAGCGTGAATCCCGATATCAGGGCCGCCGTGTTGGGCTTGACCGCCAGGCGGGGCGACCGCGCCACTTACGACGCGATGTGGGAGCTCCAGGAGCAGGCCGGCATGGAAGAGGAGAAAGTGCGCCTGCTGTCGGCGCTCACGAGGTTCGAGACTGCTGAGCTGCTCGACGAGACCCTGGAACGATCCCTGGACCCTGACAGGGTCAGGGTCCACAACACGATCAGGATCGTCGCTGGGGTCGCGTCGAACCGCATGGGACGGGACCGGGCATGGGAGTTCGTGATGGCCAACTGGACTGAGTTCCACCGACGTTATGGCGAAGGCGGGTTTGGGCTGATGACGCTCGTGGATATCACGGGCCGGTTCACTACCGAGGAACGACTCGCGGACGTGCGGAGCTTTTTCGAGGAGAACCCTGCCCCGGCAGCCGAGCGGTCCGTCCGCCAGTCGCTGGAGAGGATCCGACTGAATAGCGCCTGGCTCGATCAGAATCGCGAACATCTCGAAAGGTGGTTCGCCGACTGAACCGACCGCAGGCGCCCACCTAAGGGCCTTCTGCTGGTATAGGGCGCATTGCGTGCGCCGTTCTGAATCCGCCAGACGAAACGGACAGTCAAGTCGACCCACCCCCCCTGAAAAACCCAGGAGTAACCCCATGAAAGTACTAATCCAGGACTACGCCGAGGACGAGGGCCGATTTCTCGCGGAGCTACGAGGTTCCTTCCCTGACGTAGAATTCGTAACCGCCAAGTCGGAGGAAGACCAGAAGACCTCGATCAAGGATGCGGACATCTACTATGGGTTCCTGACCCAGGAGGTCTATGCCGCCGCGGACAAGCTGCGATGGATCCAGGTCGCAGGGGCGGGAATAGATGGCCTCAAGGAACTCCCTGGGCTCCTCGACAACGACATTCTTGTCACAAACACCAAAGGGCCTCACGTCGATTCGATGGCCGACCACGTGATCGGCATGATGGTCAACTTGGCCCATCGGTGGATGGACCACTTCGACGACCAGCGTGCGCACCGCTGGGAGGGCAGCAAGTACCGTGACATGCAGATCGACATAGCCGGCGCCACGATGGGCATCTACGGACTGGGTGACGTCGGCAGGGCCACCGCGCGCAGGGCCAGGGCATTCGGCATGGACGTGATCGCCGTCGACAAATACCCCACGCCTAGTGAGGAAGTCCGCGAGCCGTGGGGGTTGGAGCGCCTCGATGATCTCCTCGAGCGGTCGGACTGGTTCGTCGTAGCGACGCCCATGACCGATGAGACCCGCGGCGCCATCGATGCCCGTATGGTGGGCCTACTCAAAGAAGGCGCGCACGTGATCGTCATCTCGCGAGGCGGCATAGTCGACGAGGAGGCGTTGGTCGAGGGTCTGCGCTCCGGTCGTATCGCTGGCGCGGGCCTGGATGTCTTCGCCGAGGAACCTCTGCCAGAAGACAACCCTTTGTGGGACCTGCCGAATGTGGTGATCACGCCCCACTGCTCCGGCGTCACCACCTTCGTGATCGAGAACATCGAGCAGGTCTTTAAGGAGAACCTGCGGCGCTACCTGGGCGGCGAGCCTTTCCTGTACGTCTGCGACAAGAAGGCGGGATTCTAGAACCAAGCCTTCCCGAGGCCCGCTGCGTTCTCCGTTCCTCCTTCTGAGATCAGGTGATTATCCTGCGCTCGGTTTTGTGTTCTCGAACTCCAGCAAACACTTTCGGGCTGCCGTTCGTCTTAATTTCATGGGTGCCAACTGTCGCCGCACTTTGAACCGGCTGCACGATGACGTTCCGTGACCTCCATTCCGAGTTCTAGGCGAGACTCCGACACTACGCGTTGGGACTCGTGAAAGGGGACGCCGATGCCGTTGACGACCTCGTTTAGGAGACGTTCATAAGGGCAGCCGTCAATCAACCCCTTTTGAACAGGCTGAACTCCGGTCAGCGTCAGGCGTGGCTTATGCGCGTTCTGAAGAACGCGTTCATTGACGAACATCGAGCGCGCCGGCGTATCGAGAAGATGACGGAGGACCTGGTCAGGGAGGCCGAGCTTGCCCCCTTTACGACGGACGACCTCACATCGTCAGCCCTGCTCGACGGCGTTTCTGAGGAAGATAGGGAGTTACTGGAGCAGTGTTACATCGGGGGTATGACGAGCCGCGAAATCGGGGAGGAGCTTGGCATTCCGCCTGGGACAGTGCTGACGAGGCTCAGGTCGGCGCTGGGAAGACTTCGAAGACAGTTCGGACAGTACGTGTCACAGAAGGACGAACGATGACAGAAGAGAAGAGAATTACCAGGAGCATCACAGGCAACGTCGGTGTCCTCGACCTTAGAAGGACATCCGAAAAAGCGTACACAGCCCTGGACGTGACTGGCAACGTCGGCATAGTTCTCTATTCCAGGGACACAGTCGGTCTCCTTGGCCAGGGTGAGATGACGGGCAACGTGGGGACGATGATTGAAGTCGAACCGGACGCGGAAGTGCGGCTTGGTGAGACTGAGTTAACCCGCGACTATTTCAAAGGGAGGGAAGCGCCCCTCAAACTTGTCGTCGTCGGAGAACTTAGGGTTAGCCCAGCCCTGCCCGTCGAAGATATCGAGAATGGGCTCGGCAGTCTCGTGGTTACCGGAGACCTCATTTGTCCAAATCCGGCATTAGGCGCCGTCCAAGCGAAGCTCCGGTCCCTTGTGGGGACGACGGTCGTGGATGACCCGGGCGACCAGGTCATCTTGGGCAACCTTAACTTGGATCAGCCATACCTTCACGCGTTGTCCGATAATTCGACGCTGGTGGTACTGGGGAAGCTGAGCCTTGTAGACGTTGCTCCGAACGAGCTACTGGTACAGAAGCTTCGGAGGGTGTAAGTCAACGGTAAGGTTCTACTTCATGAGGAAAATGCAAACACGGTCTTCGAACGCGCCGACGACAGGCCCGGAGCTGGGAAGATCACAATCGTTCCAGCCGGATACCAGCTGGTTGACGGAAAGATACTGATCGACGCCCCCTTTTTATCAACGCTGCGTTCCCAGAGGCTCTACTGCATAGGGGCGATCTAGATTGACCCCAAGCTGAGCCCAGCGGCCCTCGACGACCGGATCGAATCGCTGATATGTAAGGGCCCCGTCGTTTGTCCGGCTTCACTCCGCGAAGT
The DNA here is from genome assembly GCA_963579975.1 of Dehalococcoidia bacterium. Classification (GTDB taxonomy): domain Bacteria; phylum Chloroflexota; class Dehalococcoidia; order Lucifugimonadales; family CAUZJF01; genus CAUZJF01. The sequence goes on along the minus strand of CAUZJF010000088.1, from coordinate 404 downwards.
GCTGCTCCGGAAGCTGTCCGACCCAACCACCAAGGTCGTGGCATACGAAGAACAGCTGTGGGAAGTGCCAGGGGTCATGACTATTGGGAAGTCCAGATTCGACTTCCTGGAGGGCAAGGCAACGCTGCTTGTTACAGGCGTGCTCACGATCTCGCCGGAAGTTACCCCGGAATTGATCATCGAACGGATCGCTGTAGTACACAACAAGGGTGTGATCATGTGCACGGCGGAACAGATGGACGCTGTACAGGAGCGACTCGGAATAGGCACAGGCGTCCTCCAAGTTTCGACCGGGTCAGGTGAGGACGACGAGGAAGAATCGGAGGGCCGCGGTTCGGGAGGGGATGGGGAGATCACCGGCAACGTATGCTATCTCGTACTGTAACGACGGAGCTGACTGTGGG
>CAUZJF010000087.1:0-8370 GCA_963579975.1 Dehalococcoidia bacterium | reverse complement strand
CTATTCCGACAGACGTCTGGACGCGATCAAGCTCTCCGCGGGAGCGGTCGATGTACTGAGTAAGCTTCGATGGAGAGGGACTGCACTGGCCCTGGTCACCAACGGAGGTAGTGAGAGTCAGCGGCGCAGCATCAATAGGTTAGGCCTCGCCGACTTCTTCGATCACATCCAGGATAGAAGGCGGGTTCGGACTGGGCAAACCCGACCCACGAGTGTTCGAACACGTCCTCGAACGACTGGCCGTCAGTCCTGCCGACGCCTGGATGATTGGGGGCAACCTCGAAGCGGATATCGCAGGGGCTCAGGCCGTCGGAATATTGGCCATATTGTACGACCCCACATCTACCGGAGTGCCTGACTCCATCAGGGCAGTGCCGGACAGAATCATCGGCGAGTTACACGAACTGCTCGGCTGACGACTATCTAGGACGGGTCCCGCCGTGCCCACGCATCCCACGATGACGCGGTAAAGGGGACTATGTGAAACTTGACACAAACAGAAGCGCGGTACTAGAATACCCTTTCGTTCAGGTATGAGTCCTTCGTATCGGTAGGGGGCTCGCGGACCATGTTCTTTAACGTATCTCAGTTGATGATGGAGCCTGGCGGCTCGACTCGGATGTATGAGGTCGATGAGGATGTCCCTTCAAGGCAAGGGGACGAGGCACAACACTATGAGGGTACGGTAAAGCTATTCAAGACTGATCGGGGTATCTGGGTGAGTCTCGACCTAGACTCACAAACCTCCTGTCCTTGCAGCAGATGCCTGGAGAAATTCAGCCAGCCCATTCGCGTAGTCATAGATGAGGAGTTCTTTCCGCGCTACGATCCGCAGACCGGGCGGGCGCTGGTAGGGCTTTCCGACACTGAGGCGAACTTCAGCATCGACGCGAACCACACGCTGGACCTTTCCGAGGCCATTCGACAATACTCGACCCTGAATGTCCCGTTGAAGCCGACGTGCCGCGAAGACTGCAAAGGGATCTGTGCCGTTTGCGGCACCAACCGGAACGATGTAGAGTGCCGGTGCGACGCAGAAGTCAGAGATAGCCGGTGGGGTGTGTTATTCGATATGGCGGTGGCTGAACCGTCGAACGATCTGGGAGAAAGATAAATGGCCGTTCCGAAGAAAAAGCACTCCAAGAGTCGGACCAGGCGCAAGCGATCGCATTTCGCGCTACGCGCACCCTCGGTCTCGACCTGTCCGCAATGCCAGAGCGCAAGATTGCCACATCGGGTCTGTCCTTCCTGCGGGTACTACAACGGGCGCGAGGTTGTTCCTCAGGAGGCCGGCGCCGAGGGCTAACGCCCGAGGTACGGCCCATCGATCCGGCTGATTCCGGCTGATTAGAGAGGGGTCAAAGTGAGCTTGCGCGAGCGCACTGGAGCTCAGATTTTCCAACCATTGCCTCAAGGTGAGGATGTCGCGTACCTGTTTCCAGGGCAGGGCACCCAGACCGTCGGTATGGGCCAGGAGCTGTACGATAACTCGCCGGCGGCGAGGGCGGTGTTCCACGACGTGGACATGGCGCTGGAACGCCCACTGACCAAGCTGCTGTTCTCCGGATCGGAGGACGAGCTTCGTGAGACGATCAACGCACAGCCTGCTATCATGGCGGTCAGTCTGGCCTGTGTCGCGGCCATCCGGGAGCACCTCGGAGACGACGCCATGCCCCACCCGGCGATGGTCGCCGGGCACAGTCTCGGCGAATACACGGCTCTGGCCGTCGCGGGCGTCCTCGACGTCGGCGACACCACGAGGCTGGTCCAGGAGCGCGGACGGCTGATGCAGGAGGCGTGCGATCAGCGGCCTGGCAGCATGGCGGCGGTGCTTAACCTCGAGCAGCTGACCATGGAGGAGATCGCGAGGGAGACTGGCACCTACGTATCCAATGTGAACACGGCCGACCAGATCGTCATCAGCGGGGAACGCATGGCGGTAGCTCAGGCGCTCGACCTGGCGATGGCGCGAGGTGCTAGGAAGGTCATTCCGCTAAGCGTCGGCGGCGCCTTCCACTCAGCGCTGATGGAGCCGGCGAAGGCCGGCCTGGTGCAAGCGGTCGACAATCTGAAGTTCAAGAACCCCACCGTGCCCATCGTGGCCAACTGCACCGGCAAACCGCTGACCACCGGCGAAGAGGCCAAGCAGGAATTAATCACTCAGATTTCCAGCTGCGTACAGTGGAAACAGTCCATCGACTACATGATCGGGTCCGGCGTTTCGTCCTTTGTCGAGGTCGGACCGGGCAGGGCGCTGGCTGGTATGGTGAAGCGCATCAACAGATCGGCCGACGCAGTTAGCGTGAGCGACATCGACTCGATACTCCGTTTGAGGAGAAACTAGCGGGCCCGGGGTAGAACCGCTTCCTTGCGAGAGATGTCGACTTGAACACAGCCGCCACAACAGACGTCCGGTCACACACAGACCGCCGGAAGGCGCGCGTCGCCGCTCTTCAGGTACTATACGAGATCGATGGAGCAAGGCACGATCCGGGCCGAGTTTTCGAGAGCCGGTCAAACGAGTCTGGCCTATCGCGTCCCTCGGAAGAGTATGCCCGACGGCTCGTCGAGGGTTTCCTGGAAAACCGGGAGGAGATCGATTCGACGATATCGACCTACGCGCCGACCTGGCCCATCCGCCAGATCGCGATGGTCGACAGAAACCTTCTCAGGCTCGCGGTCTTCGAAATCGTAAAGGACGCCGAGACACCACCCAAGGTTGCGATCAACGAAGCCGTCGAAATGGCGAAGATTTACGGGGCCGACAACTCACCAAGGTTCGTCAACGGAGTGCTAGGATCGATTCTGGAAGCGATCAATTCAACAGAACAACAGACATCGAGGAGGCAGACTAATGGCGACAGTTGAAGAACGGGTGCGGGCGGTCGTTGCGGACAAGTTGAGCGTCGACGAGCCAGACGTGGTTGCCGACGCGTCGTTCACTGAAGACCTGAACGCCGACTCCCTCGACCTGGTCGAGCTGATCATGGCTTTCGAAGAAGAGTTCGGCTCCGAAGACCAGGTTCTCGAGATCTCGGACGAAGACGCCGAGGGGATCACCAACGTACAGCAGGCCATCGACTACCTGAAAGCCCACGGTGTAGAGGACGAGTAGCCGACTCTCTCTGCCCGGCTCCCGAAGCCGCTCTTCTCGAAAAAGCGACTCGACGACGCGCGAATCAGCCATCCAGCCCGGCCTGCTGAGAACGGACCTGCGCGTACACCTGGCTTGGAGGACGCGATGCCCGTCGATATGATCGTCTGCGTCAAGCAGGTGATCGATCCTGAGACGCCGGCCTCGGCGTTCCGCATCGACGCCGAAGCGAAGCAAGCCGTTCCACCCCCGGGCGTGCCCCCGGTGCTCAACGGCTTCGACGAGAACGCCGTGGAAGCGGCCCTGCGCCTGAAGGACTCCGCCGGAGGACGCGTCACCGTCCTTTCGGTAGGGGCCGACTTTACAAACGATGTGATGAAGAAGCCGCTGTCCATGGGCGCAGACGAGCTCGTGCTCCTCAAGGACCCGGCCTTCGCGAACCTCGATTCTTTCGCCACCGCCCATGCGCTGGCCGCCGCCATCGAAAAGATGGGCCGCTACGACCTGGTCCTCTGCGGCCGTCAGGCGTCGGACTGGGACAACGCCCAGGTGCCGTTGGGCCTTGCAGAGATCCTAGGCCTGCCTTGCATGACCGTGGCCCAGCACGTGGAGGTCGTCGAAGCCGGTGTGATCGTGCACCGGGCGTTGACCGACGGCTACGAGGTAGTCGAGGCCGACCTGCCTGCCCTGGTGACCGTGAGCAACGAGCTGGGTGAGCCACGCTATCCGACGCTTCGCGGAATCATGGCCGCCGGTAGAAAGACCCCGGAGGTGTGGAGCGTCTCCGACGTGGGTCTCGACCTTGCCCTCCTCGAACCCAGGATTATCGTGGACGAGCTGGAGGTCCCCGTGAGCGAGCGCGTGTGCGAGTTCATACAGGGCGAAGACGAGGCGGACGCCGGACGTCAACTGGCGCTACGACTCCGCGAGGAAAAGCTAATATAGCTGGCCGGGGCAGCCACGGTCCAGACTGATGGACCGCTGACCCGCGAATCAATTGACGGGACTATTCTATGGTTGAAATACTTGTTTTAGGCGAGCACAACGGCAACAAGCTCGACTCGATTACCGCCGAGTTGGTCTCGGCGGGCCGTAGTCTGGGCGGTGTGATATGCGTGGCCCTGCTGGGGAAAGACCTCGAAGGCCTCGCTGCGGAGGCAGCAGCGATTGGAGCGGACAAGGTCTACGTCATTGAGCACCCCTTACTAGGCGGACCGTCGATCGACGCCCGGGTCGAGGCATTCGAACAGGTATGCAGGCAGACGTCGCCAAAGGTCGTCCTAATAGGGAAGACCCTGGTGGACCGCGACATCGCTCCGAGAGTCGCCCTCAGGCTCGGCGTCGGTCTGACCCAGGAGTGTATTGAGGTGCGGACGGATGCCGAAACGGGACGGGTTCTGGCCGTCAGACCGGTATATGGAGGCAACGCGCTGGCGACCGTCACGTTCCCGGACCGCGACCCGCAGATGGCCGTCATCAGAGGCGCGGTGTACGAGCCGTACCAAACCGATGGCCCCGGGACCGGTGAGCTTGTACAGATCGAGGTAGACCTGGACCCATCCGTAACGAAGGTAAGACATGTGGAGACGGTGCGCCAGGAAGCCAAAAGAGTCCGACTCGAAGACGCCTCTATTATTGTAAGCGGCGGAAGAGGCCTCGGAGGGCCGGAACCGTTCAAGGCGTTAGAGGAATTGGCGGGGCTGCTAGATGGTGCGGTCGGCGCCTCGCGAGCCGCCACCGACGCAGGCTGGATCGACCATAGCTATCAGGTCGGACTCACCGGCAAGACCGTCACGCCTGACCTGTACATCATGATCGGCATATCGGGCGCGAGCCAGCACATGGCTGGATGCTCGGGGGCAAAGCACATCGTCGCCGTAAATCGAGACGAGGATGCCAACATATTCAAAGAAGCCACGTTCGGGGTCGTCGGCGACTGGAACAAGGTGCTGCCTTCGTTCATCGAGACCGTGCGCGAGCTAGTCGGTTAGCTACTTTAGGCGGAGACGCAGGTAGGCCACCGCCATCTTGAGCGAATAGAGGGGTGGAGCTTTTGCTAGACGGTGGATTCGTCCTGGATCTCGACGAAGTAATGAACAGTATCGGGGCCAACGACGTGATCTCGATCGCGTTCCCGACTTTCGGCAAGTCCCTGGTCGTGGATGCCAGGTCCAATGAGTCGGAGGGCCCGCTGGTACGTATAATGCCTGTGACCGGTTCGCCGCAGGAGCGAATACGTAGCCTCCGCAGAATCAGGCCCAGGTTCCCGAAGATCCATGAACTGACCGTCATACTTTGGCCACGGTTCGTCGGAGGCCTAGTCAGACTCGGCATCTGGGAACGGCTGATCGAATGGGTCGCCGCGACCGGTGATCAGGAAGCGGTCAACGCCTGCAACCAGGCGCTCGAGGAGCTAAGACGACTGGAGCGCGCCGAGCTCACCGCAGTGGTGACCGGCGAAAACTACCACACCATCTGGCCCGCCACACAGTAAAGTTCTCAGACCTTCTCTTCGTCTTCGTTGGGCTGGCCGGCAATACGCTGCACCAGGTGGCCTGGCACGGCTTCGTAGTGATCGTACTTCATCGTGAAGACGCCCCTGCCCTGGGTCTGCGACCTCAGCTCCGTCGCGTATCGGAGCATTTCCGACTGAGGCACTTCTGCTTCGATAGTGGTGGTATCGTCGCCGTTCGGGTTCATTCCCAGGATTCGAGACCGCCTGCCGTTCAGGTCGCTCATGACGTCGCCGGTGTCAGAGTCCGGCACCGTAATGCTAGCCTGCATAACGGGCTCGAGCAGTATCGGGTCCGCCAGCTTGATGCCGTCGGACAGTGCGTGTCCGCCCGCTATCTCGAAGCTGACGCCCGAGGAGTCGACGGGATGGAAACTACCGTCGAATAGAGAGGCCCGCAAGTCGACGATCGGGTAGCCGGCGATGACCCCATCTGCCAGCGCCTTTCGGCATCCCTTCTCCACCGACGGTATGTATTCGCGCGGGACGGCGCCTCCGACGACCTTCTGTTCGAACTCGAAGCCCGAGCCTCTAGGAAGCGGCGCGATCTCGAGCATAACATGCGCGAATTGGCCGTGACCGCCCGTCTGTTTCTTGTGTCGGTACTCCACCTTGCTCGACCCGTTGACGGTCTCCTTGTAAGCTACCTTAGGCGTTTGGAGCTCGATCTCCGCACCGAACTTCCGCTTCATCTTCTCGACGGCGACCTCTACGTGGGTGTCGCCGAGACCACCGAGCAGCATCTCCAGAGTGTCCGGCTCTCTCGTAACCTTGAGGGTCGGGTCTTCTTCCACGATCCTCGACACCGCGGTGGTCATCTTGTCCAGATCAGCCTTCGATTTCGGAAAGACGGCCATCTGGAACACGGGCTCGGGGAATTGGAAGTCCGGTAGCTGCAAGGGGTCTGTCCTGATTGTCAGGGTGTCGCCGGTTACCACCGAGTTGAATTTTGCAACGGCGCCAATGTCGCCCGGCACCAACTCGTCAACCGCCTCCTGCGTTTTCCCAGACACGACGAACAGCTGGGCTACCCGCTCGGCCTCCTGCTTGTTCACGTTCCAAACCTGCGAATCGCTCTTGAAAGTACCGCTGAAGACGCGGAAGTAGGAGAGCTTGCCGACGAAGGGGTCGGCCGCTGTCTTGAAGACCAGCGCCGCGAACGGGGCGGTGGGGTCCGCTGTGACTGTAACCTCTTCGTTGCTCGAAAGGCTCGTCGCCTGAACGGGAGCCGCATCCGCCGGCGACGGAAGCAGGTCTACGATCAGGTCCATCAGCTCCTTGACACCGATCTCCTGGGTAGCGGCTCCCACGAGCACGGGCACGAGTTCACCGGAGTGGACCCCCTTCTTGAGGCCCCAGGTTATCTCTTCCTTCGTCAGTGGTTCGCCTTCGAGGTATTTCGTCGCCAGCTCGTCGTCGGTCTCCGCGATCGTCTCGATCAGGCGTTCGCGGGCCGCCTCGACCGCCTCCTGGAGGTCATCCGGGACTTCCGCACCCTCATTTAGAAGACTGACCGACCCCGAAAAGCTGGCCTCCGACCCGATGGGTACCTGAAGTGGTACGCACTTTCTGCCGAAGGCCTCTTCCAGCGACTCCATGACCCGTTCGAAGTCGGCGTTTTCGCGGTCGAGCTTGTTAACGAAGACGATCCGAGGAAGAGATCGCTCTTCGGCCATCTGCCACATCTGTCGCGTGCCCACCTCGACTCCGGATGGCGCGGAGACGACTATCACTGCAGCCTCGACGACGCGGACCGCCGAGATTACCTCGCCTCTGAAGTCCGCATAGCCTGGAGTGTCCAGGACGTTGATCTTGTGGTCGCGCCAGGAACAGGGCAGGACCGAAGTCTGAATACTGGCAGTCCGCTTTTGCTCCTCTGGCTCGTAATCGGAGATGGTTGTTCCTTCGGACGTGCTCCCGAGCCTGTTGGTCCCGCCCGCGGCGAAGAACATGGCCTCGCCAAGCATCGTCTTCCCCGAACCGCTGTGTGAGAGCAGCGCTACGGTACGCAGGTTTTCAGTAGCCCCGTTAGCCATTTACTGTCTCCTGGCTGATGTTACGAGGTTAGTCCGCTTACGGCCGCGCCGAAGCAACAACCTGTCGATGAGCAACGACCGATTGGCGCCACCGGCTAACGGACGCTATCTGTCGGGGTTGCGACCGACATCTGTGCGCCGATAGCCGTCGCCCGTCAGTAGCTTTGCGGAGATCGCTGAGGGCTACGCGACGGCGCGGTGCGACAAAGAGCTACCAGCCCTTGCGGCGGTTGCCGCACTTCGCGCAGAACACGTCACGCGTCGGTGGGTTTTCGTGCCCGCACTTCTCGCACTTCCACGACATACCAAATCACCTCTATGAGCTATGTTGTGGATATTTTAGTGAAGGCGGCCTAGGCTGTCCACAGCCGAAGAGCCCGGGCAAGACATCAACCGGCCTGCAGCTAAGAAAACACAAGGGTCAAACCTTCAATTCTCTTGAAATTTTCATCGAGAGAAGCAAGGGATAGGCCATAGACGAGGACAGTCACCGCGATGAGAAGATCAAGAGCACCGGTGACGGGGCCCTTTCGAAGGAGCTTGGTTTTCTCCTCCCCATACCTCATACCTCCGGCGACGTCTTGGGGGTCACCCAAGACCGTGACAGCGCTCAGGAAATCCTTGAGGGCGCTTTCATTAGCCTCAGGTAGGTTGGAACGAAAAACGCCTTCGTAGAGCTCCGCCACCGACACAATGCTGACCGCCAAACCTTCTTGCTGGAGCTCCTG
>CAUZJF010000086.1:0-8530 GCA_963579975.1 Dehalococcoidia bacterium | reverse complement strand
GCTCCTCCAGGACCTCCAGGAAACGGCTGTAGCTGGAAACGCCTGAGATCGTCGTTATGAAGGCGCGCAGGCTTGGAGACAGCCGACGCATCTCTTGCATCTGCTCGTTGATCGGGCTTACCGATGCGGGGTTGGAGGCATAGGTCCCTCGAAACGCGAAGTATGCCTGGTTCAGCTTGCGGATGTTGTACCCGGCCAGCCGCAGTCGCCACCACCGCTGCTTCATGTACTCTTCCGCTTCCTCGACCTCGGCGAGCAGCTCGTCGACACGGAGTCGTGCCTCTCGCAGGCTCCACCAAGTCTAACTCTGAACCGGAGGGCTCGACCAATTCTTGGGGAGCTGCCTCCTGCCTGAGAGCCGTCAGGAGCTCAATTGGGGGAAGCACTACACCGGACTTGTCTCGAAGCTGGACAATACCGGGACATGACGGTAGTCTGCCTCGGCAACGTTCCCGCGCGTAAGCCCAGCGCTGGCCTGGGACGCTGACAAGGAGGTCGTTCGATATGACTGAGCAACTTGAGACGGCGACGTTTGGTCGCACCGGCGTCGATGTGACGCGGCTGGGCTACGGCGCCATGGAGCTACGAACTGAGCCTCGGGGACGACCCTTGACGTCTGAACAGGCCGGCGCCGTGCTGAACGCGGTCCTCGATTCGGGCATCAACTTCATCGACACGGCCGACTGCTACGGTCGCGCCGAGGAGTTCATCGGAGAGCATCTCTCGCACCGGCGCTCGGAATACACACTTGCCACGAAGTGCGGCTGCATACTCACCGGCGGCAAGGAGTGGGCCTCGGAGAACCTGTTAACTGGTCTGGAGCGCAGTTTGAAGCGCATGAAGACCGACCACGTAGACGTCATGCAGCTTCACGGCGCGACCGTCGAGGACTGCGAGAAAGGCGGGCTCGTCGAAACGTTGCAGATGATGAACCAGGAAGGCAAGGTGCGTTGGATCGGCGCGTCCACTCACGCGGAGCAGGTGGGGGCGTTCATCGACACCGGCGCCTTCGATGCTTTCCAGCTCCCCTATTCGGCATTCTCCCGTGGAAACGAACCGTGGATTACGCAAGCCTCGAATGCCGGCATCGGTACGATCATCCGTGGAGGGGTCGCCAAAGGGGAACCAGGGCCCGACGCCCGCAACCCGGAGCGGTTCGACATGTTCAGCGAGGCAGGGCTCGACGACCTGCGAGAAGAAGGAGAGAGCCGCACCGGCTTCATGCTGCGCTTCACGCTGAGTCACCCGGACATCCACACGATAATCGTGGGGACCCAGAAGCCGGCTCACTTGAAGGAGAACGTCCGGGCGGCGCTGCGCGGCCCGCTGTCCGACGACATGTACGCGGAGGCCAAGCGTCGCTTGGACGCCGCCGGCTCTACGGTTTGACGCGATAGCAGGGCTCCGTGACGCTTGACGGTGTCTGCAACTCATGCCGAGCCCGAGTCTTCACGAAGTAGTCACACCATCGCTGTCGATGGCCACACTCCCTTCACGCACGCCGAGCTATCATTCAACCTCAGAATGCTTGCCGGGAGTGAGCTGCTCTTGGGGGTGCAACGTGAGTACCGCTGAGAAGATCGACCTGTATAGAGCTTTCCGGTCCGAGTACGTTACGCCCAAAAAACCCGCGCTGGTGGACGTGGGCCCAGCGAGATACCTGACAGTCGATGGCCAAGGGGCGCCGTCCGGCGAGTGGAGTTCCACGGTCGCCACCACGAGCTCTACCTGTCAGACCCGCGCCGGGTCCCTCCGGAGCGGCTACGGACGATACTGCGGTTCCCCGTTCGCCCTCGCTGAAGGCTGGTCCCGCAATCCTCTGACACACGGTCATCGGCCACAGCCAAGGAGTCACGCCGCATATGGACACGCAACCCGAGCCCCGAAGCCGGCTAATCGAGCTAGCAGGCGTTTCAAAGCAGTTTGATGTTGGCGCCATGGTCGTTAAAGCGCTGGAGGGGCTCGACCTGAGCGTAGACGAGGGCGAGTTCGTTGTCGTCCTGGGCCCTTCCGGTAGCGGAAAGACCACTCTCCTGAACATCATCGGCGCTCTCGACACGGCTACGTCGGGATCCGTCAACGTCGCGGCCCGCGACGTTGACGGATCCCGGTCTGAGCTTTTCGCGTTCCGCCGCAACACGATCAGCTTCATCTTCCAGAGCTTCAATCTGTTCCCGGGCCTCACGGCCGCCGAAAACGTCCGGTTTGGTATGGACGTGGCCGGCCGAAAGGACCGAGACGGCGCTGGCGACATGCTGGACAAGGTGGGTCTGTTACACCGGGTCGATCACTTTCCCCACGAGCTCTCGGGTGGAGAACAGCAGCGCGTCGCCGTGGCCCGCGCCCTCGCCACCCAGAACCCAGTGCTCCTGGCCGACGAGCCGACGGGCGAGCTCGACTTCGCCACCGGCGCACAGATACTGGAGCTCCTTCAGGCGCAGGCGACCGACGGTAAAGCTGTCTTCGTCGTCACGCACAACCGAGAAATCTCGCGGATAGCGGACCGCGTGGTCCAACTCAGCGGCGGGCACGTCGTTCGAGACGGGCCTCCTCAGGGAGGCAAAGCCAAGATCGCGGACCTGAGCTGGTAGGGGAGGAAACTCTATGTCAGCGAGTTTGTGGTTACGATGGTCGTGGCGGGACCTCCGCGCCCGCTGGGTGCAGGTGGCTGCAATCGCTTTCGTCATCGCCGTGGGTACGGGGACCTACGCTGGCATGAGCAGCGTGACCGTGTGGCGCACCCTTTCCAACGAGGCCAGCTACGAGCTTACGAACATCTACGACCTGCGCGCCCGGCTGAGCCCCGGCAGCTTCGTCACTGCCGGCGCACTGCTGGAAAAAGTCGGTGAAATCCGGCAGGCCGGGACGGTCGAGACCGCCGAGGAGCGCCTGATCGTCCCCACCCAGATCGACGCGTCCACCGACGGGGAGACGATTCTGGTTCCGGGACGCGTTATTGGCATGGACCTGTCGGACGGAGGACCCCACGTTAATGGGCTTCACGTATCGGCAGGCCGCGAGTTGGGCTCAGAGGACCTCGACCAGGACGTAGCGATTCTCGAGCGCAACTTCGCGGACCACTACGAGCTCGCCGCCGAGGGCGACCTCCGCCTGGCGGGCGACCGTACGATGCGCTATGTGGGACTGGGGCTGGCCCCTGAGTACCTTGTGGTGATGACGGATGAAGGTGGCTTCTTCGCCCAGGCAAATTTTGCCGCCGTCTTCACCTCACTGGAGACCGCACAGCGCGTCGCCGGTAAGCTTGGGATGGTCAACGATCTCGTCCTTGCGCTCACCGAAGGCGCCGACCATGATGCCGTCGCCGCGGAGCTGGAGGAGGCGCTTGGCGCCCTGGGCGCGACCGTTATGCGGGTCGAGGATGACCTGTCCTACCGGTTCGTCACCAAGGACCCCGAGGGCGACCAGCAGTTCTACGACGTGTTCGCGGTGGCCTTGTTTGCAGGCGCGGTCTTCGCCGCCTTCAACCTGACCACCCGGATGGTCGAAGCCCAGCGACGCGAGATCGGTATCTCCATGGCCGTGGGCTTGCCGGCGCTCAGGATCGCTCTCCGACCGCTTCTTGTGGGAGCGCAGATCGCTCTGCTGGGCGTGGTATTCGGAGTCGGAATGGGCCTGCTTGTCGGACAGGCGATGAGGAGTTTCTTAACGGATTTCCTACCCCTTCCTATATGGGAAACCCCGTTTCAACCCAGACTCTTCGTCGGGGTCGCGGTCGTCGGGCTTCTGATGCCTTTCCTCGCCACCGCCTACCCAGTATGGAGGGCTGTTCGGGTCGCCCCGGTGGATGCCATCAAGGCCGGGCATCTTGCGGCCAGAGGTGGTGGCCTGGCCCCACTGATCAGGCGCGTACCACTGCCCGGCAACAGCTTGGGTGAGATGCCCTTCCGCAATCTGCTGCGGGCGCCGCGGCGAGTCGTGTTGACCTTGTTGGCCATCGCCGCCGTGCTCACGTTGCTCATCGCCGTCGTCGGAATGGTCGATTCGTTTCTGGCTACCATGGGCCGGGGCGAGGAGGAGGTGCTGGGCAACAGCCCCGACAGACTGGCGATCGACCTGGACTCGATCCGTGCTATCTCGTCCAGTGAGGTCGGCGCGGTCCTCGAGTCTAGCGTTCTGTCAAGGTCCGAGCCCGGCCTGCGCCTCGCAGGCACCCTCATGAATGGAAACGAGGAGGTCGACGCCTTCCTGCTCTTCATCGACTTCGAAAGCGAGATGTGGACCCCGAGCGTGACCAGCGGGTCCCTCGATTCCTACAAACCCGGCATCGTGATCGCCGAGGGAGCGGCGAAGGACCTCGAGGTATCGGTCGGCGACACTCTAACTCTGCGCCATCCGGTCCGGCAGGGTCCCTTTTCCTTCATTCTCACTGAGACGCCGCTACCTGTCCTGGGCGTCCATCCCCACCCATTCCGGTTCTACGTCTATATGGACATGGCGCATGCCGGAACGATGGGACTGGGTGGGACGACCAACGTTGTCTATGGCGAGCCAGCTGACGGCGACGCTGGCAAAGCGAAAGCAGAGCTCTTCGGGATGGCGGGAGTAGCCTTGGTGCAGGGCGTTGCGACCTCCGCCCAGATTGTCCGTGACCTAATGGAAGAGTTCGTCGGGGTCTTCCAGGTGGTGCAGGGGGCCGTGCTGGTGCTTGCCCTGGTGATCGCCTTCAACACTGCCAGCATCAACATGGACGAGCGGGCCCGAGAGCATGCGACGATGTTTGCCTACGGAGTGCCCATTCGCACCGTGCTGCGAATGGCGGTGGTGGAAAGCCTGGTCATCGGGCTGCTGGCGACCGCCGTTGGGCTGATCGGCGGCTACCTGATGTTGAAATGGATGATCGAGGTGCTCTGGCCTCGCGTGTCGCCGGAGCTTGCGGCGGTGATGGTGCTCTCTCCGGGTACGCTGATCGTCGCCCTCGGGCTGGGGGTGCTGGCCGTAGGCGCCGCGCCGCTCCTGACGGTGCGAAAGCTCCGGCGAATGGACGTCCCTTCGACCCTGCGAGTGATGGAGTAGGCGGCGAAGCGGAGCCGCCCGCCGCCGCCGTCGAATAGCACGACCTCGGAGCTTCCGTGAAACCTGCGTCCAAACGCGGCATTGGGAAGGACGGTAGTCTGCCTGGCCGAGTGGCCGAGTGGCCGACAGGCTTGGCAGGCGTGGCCTCTTCTTGGTCGGTTGCGTCGGCGCGGCAGCGCTTCTGTTCGGCGGCATTGCCTATGTTGCGACGAACCTATTCAGCGGCGCTGCGGGACCTCCTCGGTTTGTGACGTCGGCGCCCGCCCACGTTCGAGCGGCTTACGACTACGCCGTGGGCCACCCCGAAGTCTTGTCCCAGGTCACGTGCTTCTGTGGATGCATGGACGGTGATCATAAGAGCAACCTTGACTGCTTCATAGACGGGGTGACACCGAAGGGTGAGGTCCGCTACGACCCCATGGGCAGTGCCTGAGGCATGTGCGAAGCTACATTGTGGCGAAATACGAGCCGGCTGACTAGCATCCACAGTGGCTGCCGCGCTTTGGTGGAAACCTGACTGGGGTCGAGGCCCAAACAGTCCAGCATTCGGCGTGCCACGAACCGATTCCCTCGAAAGGCCGTGCGAGCGGGATTCGACGAAGCCGAGCCGAACACATAGCGGCGGAGAGCCGTCGGTGAACCGAGCCCCACAGAAACTTGGCGCCAAAATGCCCGTAGAGACGCCGACGGAGGTTGTCTCCAACCCCCATCGCCGCGGCAGCGGCCCCAGCCGCATTCCAGCCCCTGTGTCCTCCGTGGTGGACCTCCCCGGACCGTGGTCAAGCGGCGCCATCTTGGCTAGAATGCGTCCGAATACCCCAGAGCGTCGCACCGAGCGAAAGGAGAACGCCTTGGCACCGCTTAGCACCGAAGAGCGGACCCAGCTGGAGGAGTTTCTGGAAGAGCCGATGATCGCCGTTGTGGCGACAGTAGACCGCCACGGCATGCCGCAGCTCACGCCAAACTGGTACGCTTATGTCGACGGCCGGCTGGTGATCTCGACGACGAAGGATCGGGTGAAGTACCGGAACCTGATACATAACCACCGGCTGGCCGTGTGCATCTGCAAGGAGCCCCTGGCAAGGCGATACGCGGCGGTCCGCGGTCGAGCGGAACTCAGAGACGACGAATCGATTTGGCCCGACACGCAGGCAATTGTCGAGCGCTACGTCGACCCGGATAAAGTCGAGTCCCGTATGCGGAGTCTTCGCCGGCAGGAGAGAGTGATTATCAGCCTGGTACCGGACCGGGTAGTCTTAAAGGACTTCTAAACGAGGCACAAAGTGAACGACCAACTTTCGGACCTGGCAAACCGGCTGGAAACGGCCCAGAAGCGTTTGATGGACTCGCTGGAGGCCGCGACTGACCGCGAGCTGTACACGACTCCGGCAGAAGGAGAGTGGACGGTGGCGCAGGTCTGCGCTCACGTCGCGGAGTTGCAGCCGCTGTGGATGGGCAAGATCGCGGCGATGGACCGGGAGTCTAAAGTCGCGCGCACTGAAGCCGACGTGGAGGCCCGTGGAGCCGCCCTCAGGGATCACGCCTCGGACACGTTGGCGACGATCGTCGAGCGGTTGGACGACGCCAACAGCCGCGCCCTGGAGCGCCTTCGAGAGGTGACGGTGTCGGACCTGGAACGGCGTTCGAGCTCCGACAAGACCGCGACGGAGCTAATCGAGAGTCACGTCATCGATCACGTGGAGGCGCACGCCCGTCAGATCGCCGAGACGCGTGGCGTGGTGTGATCACCGCAGAGAGCGCGGAGCACGCAGAGTATTCGTACGTGCGTTAGTTCTTGAAGGCGGCAGTGGCCGTCAGCATCGGTTGCTCGGTGTTTGCCAGAGTCGGGTAGAACAGGCCGACCCGGAATTGCCCCACTCCGCCGCAAGCGTTCAGTAGCTCTACGAAGGACGTCGTTTCCGGTATTGCGTCAGGCCGAAGGCTTTCGAGCTCGCTGTCCTGATCGGCTATACGGCTGGGCGTGTGATGTCGGCGGGGGGGGGGGCAAGCCTAGGGCCTCCTGCATGATCGATTGGATCTCGGAATGAGGTTCCAGGGCACTAACGAGTTCGAGAACCGACAACCTTTGGATAGCCGCGCTCGTCGCGGCCGGGTCCGTCAGAATTCAGATTGTCGTTGTTACCTGACACGGAGATACAGTGACCCCCATCCGTCAGAACCGAGGCTGCGAGTCGCGAGAATTCATTTCGCATGCTGGCGTTCTGAGCGTTCGCCATGACGCTTTTTTCGTAGACCAAGTCATACT
Source organism: Dehalococcoidia bacterium (assembly GCA_963579975.1). Lineage (GTDB taxonomy): Bacteria > Chloroflexota > Dehalococcoidia > Lucifugimonadales > CAUZJF01 > CAUZJF01. The sequence goes on along the minus strand of CAUZJF010000086.1, from coordinate 1,230 downwards.
GAGCGTCATCTGGACACGCATAAAAATCCTCGACTTGGAAGTCGACCCGCACTCCGGCCCTGTCCCCGTCGGCACGGGCACGGGCGATCGCGGTCTCGGATAGGTCAGTGGCCTTGACATGGTATCCAAGTGAAGCCAAATTAATCGCGTCGACGCCGTAGCCGCACCCAACCTCCAGAATGGAGCCTTCCAGCGGGCAGGCTTCGCTAACCAGCCTCTCGAGAGGTGTCCATGGCGAGCCGTCGTACCAGGGCGTGTCGCCATCTTGATACATGTCCTCCCAGTTTAGCGGCGGGTAGTCGGGCATTTTCTAAATCACCTCGCGGCTTCTATGTTTGACGTGCGGTCCGGAGACGCTGGGTCCCGCGGTCGCCGGGGTCGACAAGATATCCCTGCTGACGGCCAACGAGTCGACGGGCGCTCAGCAGGCCATCAACGTAATCGCGGCGGCGAAACAGGCAGGTAGTCCCCACATCGTACGGCATGCCGCGTTCGGGTCGTCAAAGAGCAGGATCGTCCAGCAGTACGAACAGGTCGACAAGGCGCTCCGAGAATCTGGGTTACCATTCACTTTCGTCAAGCCTACGTTCTTCATGCAGAACATCCTCGGCGCGGCACAGACGGTGGCGTCGGACGGTGCTCTCTACATGCCGATGAAAAATGGGCGGTTCGGGACCATCGACATACGCGACATCGCGGAGGCGGCGGCGGCCGTGCTGACGACCGAAGGCCACGACGGCGAGAGCTACTACCTGACCGGCCCGGAGTCCATTTCGATGGCCGATATAGCAGCGAGCCTGTCCAGCGCGCTGGGCAAGCAGGTCAGCTACGTCGACGTGCCCGGCGAGGCCGCCAAGCAGGCCCTCCTGGGAATGGGAATGTCCGAGTGGAGGGCAGATGGCTATGGCGAATTGTACGAGGGGTTTGCCGCAGGGTTCGCCGATACGACGACTTCCAACGTAGAGAAGCTGACCGGCCACCCCGCCCGGTCCATCGACGACTTCGCCAGGGACTTCGAGTCGTTCTTCCAGGCAGCCGCGTAGTCGAGACGGGCTGTATGAGCAGGGCCTCGTCTGAAACGAGGGCCGCCGCTTTTCGCGGGTCCCTGGTCGGGAAGAGGCGAGGTCGTCTCAGTCATCAGGTCCTGGCTATTGGCGCGGAAGTCCCTTCTGAGAGACTGTATCTCCTTCACCACTCGCTCCGCTGCCTGACTGTACCTGTAGGTGAACC
>CAUZJF010000085.1:0-8551 GCA_963579975.1 Dehalococcoidia bacterium | reverse complement strand
GATCTTGCTCACGTTTTCTGCGTCGGTCACCGCGATGGTCACCCCGGCGGCTTTGAGCCGGTATGCGATGTCATGTTCGGTCAGCAGTGTCGTTCCCGGCACCGAGACGAGTCGCCCTCTGAGGCAGCCGAGAACCAGCTCCCACCATTCGACGATACGTGGCAGCATAAGGAACACGCGATCTCCGGGCTTGGCGCCGATGCCGGTCAGCGCGTTCGCCGCCTGCTTCGACCGCATTCCGAATTCCCCGAACGTAATATTTCGAGACGAGCCGTTTTGCCCGACCCAGACCATGGCTACCTTGGCCGGATCGCGGCCCCAGCGGTCGAAGACTTCGTAGGCCCAGTTGTACCGCTCGGGCACGTCGAGGCTGAAATTTCGGTAAGTCTCGGCGTAGTCACCGATCTGGTAGTCGAGAGTCATGCTAAGTCCGCTTTCTTCGGAGATGCTACAGCCGCTGTCTGCTCTTGGGCCGATGCGATGTCCGGGTCGAGGCCAAGCTCAGAGATGATCGAGCCGGTGTGTTTTCCTAACCCTGGTGGGGCGCCTGAGGGGGCCACCGAACCCGTTGAAAAACGGGCCGGGTAGGACAGATATCTTCGGCTGTCACGGTCGACGTGGGCGCCCCGGGCCTTGAGCTGGGGCGACTGGAAAACGTCCTCTATTCTGGCTACTATTGCCGCCGGCACGTCTGCTTCCAGCAGTAGCTTCTCCCACTCGGCGGCCTCCCGCGTTGCGACCGTGCGCTGAATCAGCTCTCGTAGTTCCTGGCCGCGGGCAATGCGCTCCGAGAGGGCAAGCTCCTCCAGGCTGTCGAGCCCAGCCACCGCACAGAATCGGGACCAGAAATGATCCTCGTGCACGATTCCCAGACTCAACCATTTGTCGTCCGAGCATAAGAAAAGGCCGTAATGGGGAATAGACGTGACGTTGGGTTGGCCGTCCGACCGGTTACCTGCCGCCGCTTCCGAGAGTTCCGGGGTGAGCATCGAGAGAGCGGCCTCCGCCATCGAGAGGTCGATGTAAGCACCCTGTCCCGAGACCTTCGCTCCGTTGACCGCCGCCAGCGTCGATATGGCGGCGTGAAGACCCGCCGCCATATCGGAAACCAGGGTCGCGGGGGGCCACGGCCTACCTTCTATGTCGGCCTGAAGCCCGAGGTAGCCCGTGAGCGCCAGGTAGTTGATGTCATGTCCGGGACGGTCTTTCCAAGGGCCGTCCTGTCCGAAACCGGAGATGGAGCAATAGACGAGCGCGGGATTTCGCTCCGACAGAGTCTCGTAGTCAGCGCCGAGTCTCTTCGCCACGCCCGGTCGCCAGCCTTCGAGCACGATGCTAGCGAGAAGCACCAGTTCGCGGAGCACTTCACGTCCGCCCGAAGTCTTGAGGTCGAGGACGATGCTCTGCTTGCCACGATTGATCCCGGCCCACATGTCCGGACTTTGGCGGAAGGGATCGCCGCCCGGCGGCTCTACCTTGATTACGCGCCCGCCGAGATCGCCGAGTATCATTGAGCAGAAGGGACCGGGTATGTTGACGGTCAGGTCGACGACGGTGAGATCGGCGAGGGGCTTCATGTCGCGGAGTTTAGCAGCGGCCTCGATTGAGCGTCAACGTCGCCTGCGCGATCGGATATCGGGCAACGGGTGTAGATTTGCCTTACTATCGCCGAGGCTAAACGGCTTATGCAGGGTAGCTGAGTTCGGGTCTGAGATCGCGTGGGCTGGTTGACACGGTGCTCTTATCGGAAACGGAGGCGCCCTGTATAGGTTGGGAATCGAGGTGGCGCGAACCAAGAACCCATGGTATAATCGAGCATCCAAACAAAGGATGCGCGGCCGAGACGCTGTTGCACCTGGCGATGAACTAAAGCTTATGGCCGGCGATCGAGTGTCGCGCAGACCATAAGCCTTTTAATATCCGCCGCGACCCCCTATCTGGAGGGTCCCAGGGCATCGGCCTCCGAGGTACTGTGACGGGTGGAAGATCGTTGGGGTACGTATGGTAGATACAAGCATCTGCCCTTGAGTGAAAGGAAGAGGCACATGGGCTCCAATCTATTCAACAAAAAAACACTAATGGTATTCGCAGTTGCAGTGAGCCTCGCTTTGGCTGTGGCCTGTGGAGGGGCCGATGCCCCAGGGCCCCAAGCCGCGGCGAAGAATGCGTTGACGGGTGGCGACGGGCCGCGAGCAGTCGTATCGGCTTCGGACATGCTTCCCGACAGCGGTGACGACTGGTATGTGGCGCCTAGGATAGGCCCCGCCGAGTTCGGCGACAGCGAATGGAAAGGCACGAGGCCCACACGGTTCAATGAGTCTCCTCTAATAGCGGCGCTGGTCAAGAATGGAATTCCCTGCGGCACCAACACCGGCTTCGAGAAGCCATGTCCACCCATTGAGGAGCGGTTGCCCGTGCCTGAGGACATCCGGGTAGTTGCCCCCCCTCAGGAGATTGGGATATACGGCGGCCACAAGCAGATCTACGCCACCCACGTTGGCCTGAGCCACGACCACTCGAGCGAGACCTGCCTGAGCGGCAGCTACATTCCGGGGCAGAAAATCGCCCTTACCTGCAAGTCCGTGGAGATCAGCGAGGACGGCAGGGTTTACACAGTCACGTTGCGGGAGGGTATCAAGTGGTCCGACGGCGTGCCGCTGACCATGGACGACGTGCGAATGGCGTGGGAAGACATCAATTTCAACAAAGAGTACACGACGCACATTGAACCTAAGTACAAAGATCCTGTTACGGGAAACAGGGTGAAGTTCGGGATACAGGACGACTGGACGTTCTGGTTTTCTTACGACACGCCGAACTTCACTATCTTCGAAGGCAAAGGCACCGGCTCGGAGTGGTGCGCCCCCGGCCAGTTCTGCTGGTACGTTCCGCTGCACTGGCGTTCGCCTCTCCACCCGAAGTACGCCGACGGAAAAGAGCTTTCGGAGCAACTAAAGGCCCACAGCCTCGACGACTGGACCAAGCTATGGTACAAACTGCAGAGCGACGACGAGTACTGTAACGTCAAACTAGGGGCCTTCTACCACCGTTGCGACGATTCCTTCCTCGGTCGTGGTCAGGAGACCCCGAGCAGGTCGGGCTATCAGATCATCTACAGGAACCCCTACTACTTCTCCGTCGATGTGTACGGCAACCAGCTTCCGTACCTTGACTCCGTGGCCACTCAGCGGGTAGAGAGCAGAGAAGTAGCCGCGTTCCGCGCCATGGCGGGCGAGGTCGATGGGCCGATGGGCAGGGATCTCAGGATTAGAGAATTGCCCCTTCTGCACTACAACATGGAAAAGGGAGACTTCAGCATATTCCACCAGCCCAGCCTTAGCGGCATGGACTCCGGGTTGACCATAAGCCAGGATTTCAAAGAGGACCCGGAGATTGGAAGGCTTTTGAGGACGAAGGACTTCCGGATCGCCCTATCGCTGGCAATCGATCGCCAGAGCATCAACGAGGCGATTTTCTCGGGGTTTGGAATCCCTCAGAACTGGGTTCCGCACCCTTCGACAGCGTTCTACCCGGGCGATGAGTACGTGACTGTTAACGCCATCTACGATCTGGACCGTGCCAAGGAGCTCATGGCCAAGATGGGCTATTCGGACTCCGACGGCGACGGGTACCTGAACCGCCTCGACGGCAAAGGGAACCTCGAGATGTTCCTGGAGGGCGGAGCGTCAGCCGGTCTTGCCAACATCATGAGCGGTTCCGAGCACATGGACGTCGCACAGATACTTCAGAAACACTGGAGCCTGCTCGGCATCAAGCTTAATTTCAGGCTCGGTCCGATGGCGTACAAGAGGTATGAAGAGGGCAAGCAGTACATGCTGATCGCCGGGAATAACTACAACCACGAGGTATGGGGCCCTTCATGGGCTGGCCTGACGCCTCAATACAAAGGCCGGTCGATGGGTCCGGAGGTGGCCCGGTACTTCCACACCAGCGGAAAGGAGGGCATGAAGCCCAGTGGGCCCGATCCGGCCTGGACCGACGTCTATGGCACCATGTCTCCTAAAAAAAGCTCGACGTTTGGCGACAGCTACCCGTCGGACATTAGCCGTTGCGAGTTCAAGGGCGAGACTATCGGCTGCATGATGGCGCTCCAGAAGATGATCGTGGAGGGACGGCAATACCCGAAGTTCCATCCGGAGCGGTTGCGGCTTGGAAAAGAGATATTCGCAGTGACCGTCAGAGAGATGTATTTCATCAACACCGTTGGCTTCTCGGGCTGCTGCGGGAACGGGCTGTCAATAGCCAGGAACAATGTGAGGAACGTTCCTCGCTGGTCTACAGGCGGAAGCGGCCACGGCTCCTTCTCGGAAATGCAGTACTTCGAGGATGGGATCGACAACTTCAACCACCCAGGAAACCGGTCGAAGCGGTACATGAGTTGGAGCTTCGCAATACACTCTTTCGACGATGCGCGTTTGACACCGTTCGGCTTGCAGAAGCTGCAGGAAGGGTCGCAGAAAGAGGCCGCCGCTCTGCCATAGCACTGACTTAGTCGCGGACATTCAAAGGGTCCGGATCATTTTCGGGCCCTTTGGCGTTGAGGGCGCTACATCTAGCCTGGGTTGGAAGTTGTTCGGAACGGCTCTGGCGAAGAAAAGGACGTTTGGGCTGCCTCTACTCGCGGTCCTTTTTGCTTTTTCCTTCTATTTCGGCTGGGCATCCTTCCCATCCGACCTTCGTGATGATCTGGACTCCGCCATCGCGCCGGAGCTTCAATGCTTCCAGGGCGTCTGTGAGGAAGTCGAGTCTGACTCGACTTTCCACTCAAGGTGGTGGACCGTCTCGCTGACCTATTTCCGCCAAACCAGCGTCGGGATGGCGCTGGCTGTTGTGGCTGCAGCCGTCGCAGCCGCGTTCCTGGCGCCGGGCGGGTCCGCCAGCCGACGTCGGTCGCTTCGCCGGGACGACACAGCGAACGGAGAGCCAGCGGTCCCCGGCAGTCGGGTTGTTGGGCCGGACCGTGTGGTCGGACTCAATGTTCCAGCCTTGGTCATGGCCGCTTTCATCTTTGATCCGCTAGTCTGGGTAGGCCGGTTCTTTATGGCCATGGCGGCGGCCGTGGTCGTCGGCAGGTTCGTCGTAGGCAGTCCGCCGCAGGGCGACAGTTCGGTCTATAGCGGGCTTGGCGAAACGCCGGTCGAAGCAGAAGCCGAGCCCGGCTGGCGTCGCGCGGCCAACGAGGCGTCGCGCGACCTGGTCCGCGCGCTACTGCGATACTTCGCGGTGGTCGCGCCGGCGGCTATGGCGGCTGGAATTGCAGCTGGACTCGCCGTACAGCTGGTATCCGCCGACATGATGGCTGCGTACGTTGGGGACACCGCGCTCGGTGTGGCGATCGCGGCGACGCTTGGAATCTTGATCGTTTTCCCAACGATGGCGGAGGTACTCGCCGTCGTCGTTCTCCTGGCACTCGGCATAGGCGTCGCGCCGGCCGCGACCCTGCTGTTCGCCGGAGCATTTGGTGGCCCGTTCGCCTTCAGAAGACTCATCGGTCTCATCTCCGCGCGTAGAGCTGCCGTGGTGACGGCCTCAACCTGGGCCGTCGCGGTCCTGGGTGGCGTGGCCCTCGTAGCAGCAAATGACCTGACTAGTGGCGCAGCGGACCTTGATGCCGGTCTCTCGGAAGGCGTCCGGAGCGTCAAGATCGTTACCGCGAAGCTCGACCGGCCCGTGTTCGTCAACGCTACTATCGAGGCAGGGATAGACTTCGTACATCACCCCGGCGACTGGCACGAAGACCGGGTAGCGGCCGGTGTCGTCGTGTTCGACTTCGACGGTGACGGTCTGAGCGACATATATTTTCCTGACCTCGTAGGTCCCAACGCTCTGTACCGCAACGATGGTGACGGCACTTTCACAGAGGTCGCCGCAGGAGCAGGCGTCGAAGACCGCGAAGGTGGCGGCAACGGAGGCTGTGCGGCGGATTACGACAACGACGGCGACCAGGACCTGTACGTCACGAACCACGGGCCAAGCCGGCTATTCCAGAACAATGGCGACAGTACGTTCTCCGACGTAACAGCCGACGTCGGCTTCGACCATTCGCCGGCCACTTTGCGGTCCACCGGATGCTCCTGGGGCGACTACGACAGGGACGGCTTCCTCGACTTCGTCGTCGTCCGCTACGCTCACCGACTGGACTTCGAGGAGATGCAGTCCGAAAGCTATTCGGCGCTGGTCCCGTTCAAGTCCGACGTTCCGTTGAATCTGGCGGTAGGCCGGCTCAGCCTATACCGCAACAACGGCAACGGTACGTTCAGCGACGTGACTCGTTATCTTGGCGACACCCGCCATCCGAGCTTGCCTGACCGCGAGACAGAGGTTGGCAATCTTTGGGGTGCGGGATTCCAGCCGGGGTGGGTTGACTTCGACAATGACGGCGACCCCGACCTCTACGTCGTTAACGATATGGGGGCGATGTTGCAGCCAAACGTACTGTGGCGCAACGACGGACCGGCAGAGGACGGGATGTGGCGATTCGAGGACGTGTCTGAATCCTCGGGCGCGGACGCCGCCATCGACGGCATGGCGCTCGCCGTTGGTGACTATGACCTTGACGGCTTCCTGGACTTCTACATGACCAACATCGGCCCGACGGTGTTGCTCAGAAACAATGGTGACGGTCTCACTTTTTCCGACGCAACCGAGTCCGCGCGAGTGGGCATTGGCTTCGTCGGCGCCCAGAAGCGAATGACCTGGGGTGCAATGTTCTTCGATTACGACAACGACGGCGATGAAGACCTTTACGTCGTTAGCGGCCTGGGGAGCCAGAGGAACGTTCTCCTCCGAAACGAAAGAGATGGCACCTTCGTGGACGTCTCCTCAGGCAGCGGAGCCGACGACTCTAGCTGGGGCCACGGGGGCGCCTACCTTGACTACGACGGCGACGGCTGCCTCGATCTCGTAGTGTCCAACTGGGACCAGCCGGCCAGCCTGTTCCGAAACGTATGCGATTTCGGGAGCAACTGGCTGGTCGTGGAAACCGTTGGGGCCGACAGCAACCGGGACGGTATCGGCGCGAGAATCGCGATTGAGGCAGGAGGCCAGCGGCAGATCAGGGAGGTTTTCAGCGGGACAAGTCAGATGGGCCAAAACATGCGGGAGGCCCATTTCGGTGTGGGCTCAGCGACTCAAGTGGACACGTTGACCGTCGGGTGGCCTAGCGGCCAGGTGCAGACCCTATCGGACGTAGCCGCCAATCGGCGGGTAACCCTCGAAGAGCCCGACTAATGGTGTACCGCCACTGAGGCCGTCATCCGGCGCGCCGTCTGCGAACCACGATTCCGCCTGCTGCGACGACCAAGGCTCGGTATGACAGGCGACTATAGTCTGGGGTCGTGGGGCACAGTTCGGTCGGCTCCGCCTTGCTCCTTAGGGCTTCCAACGACCCCTTTTCTTGCTTGGGCAAGCTTGAGTCCGTCAAAGGGCTACTACGAACTGGCGGCGAGCTGTTTGCCGGAGAGGGGTCGTTGTTCACTTGTTCCATCTCATATGTGGGGGGGTGGTACTCGGGACGGGGAGACTGTTCCACCCCTCCTATGTGCGGCGGTACTCCAGAACGGGAGGCTGTTCCACCTCAAAAGACAAGGGACAGACCGTTGTGGCCTGTCCCGCAATAGATATAATTGCACAAACGTTCTCGTTTGTTAAGCACGTGTCTAAAAGGTGTCTGAAGGGGCGAGGTGAAGGACCGGTGCGGGTTCGACAGTATCCAGATTCAGCGGTTTGATAGAGGCTCTTAGGAACGCTACACTGCCAACTTTTTGTTTGGCAGTGTCAAGGAATCCGGGCCGGGCAATCATGTCGTATAGACAGTGTGCATGCGCAGAAGCCCGCCTGGGGAAACGTGGCTTGATTGACACGGCGTGGTGCTCTGTGATAGCTTTTTTGGCCATCGACCGACGGTGGGAACGTAGCGCTAAACCAAAGTGTGGCAGACAAGATTCTGGTAAGGAGGAGACGAATGGCGTCTAGGTTAAAGAGATACAGGTGGCTACTGGTGGTAGCAGTTGCCTTGAGCCTGGTGGCGGCCGTGGCTTGTGGAAGCGCGGACAAAGAGGAGCCGCCTGCAGCGGCGGATACGACAGCGGCGGATACGACGGATACGGCGGATACGGCGGATACGACAGATACGGCGGATACGACAGATACGGCGGATACGGCGGAAGACGAAGTGACGGAAGAGGCGGCGACGACGGAAGACGAAGTGACGGAAGAGGAAGAGTTGGGCTATGTACCGTGGACGCCGCCGGTCTATGCGCCGGGCGAATTCCCGACGTGGGTCTACGACGGCCCCCGGCCGACGAAGTTCACCGAAAGCCCTCGACACGCCGAGATGGTGAAGAAGGGGCAGCCATGCGGGACGTACCATGGTCCGGCGGTATCGCCGTCGGCTGATGGTGGCCCTCAGCCATGCCCGGCGGTAGAGGATAGGCTGCCTGTACCTGAAGACGTACTGGTGATGCAGCCTCCGTACGAGATCGGAGTCCATGGCGGAATGAAGCGGTTCCACACGACGGGTGGACAGGTG
>CAUZJF010000084.1:0-8605 GCA_963579975.1 Dehalococcoidia bacterium | reverse complement strand
TGGAACAAGTGAACAACGACCCCTCTCCGACAAACAGCTCGCCGCCAGTTCGTAGTAGCCTTTTGACGAACTCAACGCAAGCTTGTCCAAGCAAGAAAGGGTTTTGTTGGAAGCTCTAAGTCTTAGTGACTTGGATGGCGGCTTAGTTTGCGCCAGCCTATCACCTGCGCAGCAAATACGTCGAGCATCGGCAAAATGATCTACGACGGCCACGCCTACTGCTTCCCCGGCCCTGGCGAACACGGCGGCTTTGAAGACCCCGCCGAGTGGCGCCGGGTGTTAAAGCTCGCGATGGCCACCCACCGCATGCAGCCCGTATGGCGAAAGAGCGACCGCACACCTGCGGACAGCAGCGGCCCGGCAGACCCGTCAGGACACGATTTCGACGCGCTCACTGACGCCGAGATTCGCATTGCTTCCCACGGGAAGATCGAATGGACGGCGGACGGCGTCGACTACGTCAAGCAGGTGCTGCCTCCCTGGACCAACGACTTCTCCTTCGCTCCCGAGAGCCTGGTCGCCGAGATGGACTACTCGGGCGTCGACCGCGCTTTGCTCCACCGTACTCCCTACATGGGCATCTCGAACGAGTACATCGCCGAGTGCGCCACGAGGTTTCCCGACCGCATCCAAGGACTCGCCTACATCGAGGAGCAGTTCATCGAGTCCCAGACTGAGGCTTCGGTCGCGAAGCTGAAGCTGGCCATCGAAGAGCTAGGCCTGTCGGGCCTGCAATTCCTTCCCTACTATGGCCGTATCTACGGCGCGCCGGTCGACTGGGGAGGCCCGGCGTTCAAGCCATACTGGGATGCGGTCGCCGGCCTTGGCATCCCCGTCTTCTTCACCCTGGGTGCGTCGCCGCTGGACGCCTACCTCGACGAGCTGAGGGCCTTGGGCAAATGGATGGAGCGATATCCCGACGTGAAAGTCGTGATGACCCACGGATTCAACTGGAGGATGTTCGCCGAGGAAGATGCGATCGTCGTTCCCGACTCCGTCTACGAGGCCGCGCCCATCAACCACCCGAACTTCCACGTCCAGTTACTGATGGCCGTATTCCTGCAGAGCCGCTGGGACTACCCCATGCCCCAAGTACAACCCGTAATGCGCCAGATGGTAGAGCGGATCGGCGCGGAGCGGCTGGTCTGGGGTACCGACGTTCCCATCGTGCTGCTCCACTGGACCTACCGGCAGAGTCTCGACTACATCAGGAACTACTGCGATTTCATCAAGCCGAGCGACATGGACCTCATCCTGGGCGGAAACATGGCACGGCTGATGGGCACGCCGCAGAGGAACCGCTAGAGCGCCTCGGCCAGCACCTCGACGAGGTGCTTTGCGCGCCTGCCGGTGCCGTGCTCGATCTGCTGCCGGCACGAGACGCCCTCGCTGACCACCGTAACGCCGGCCTCCTGAGAGCGGATCGCCGGGAAGAGCGTCAGTTCGCCAATGTCCATCGACGTCTGGTAGTGCTCCTTCTCGAAGCCGAATGACCCCGCCATCCCGCAGCATCCCGACTTGATCTCGTCCGGATCGCAGCCGGGCACCAAGCGCAGCACCTGCATCGCCTTGTCGGTGCCGACCAGGGCCTTCTGGTGGCAATGCCCGTGAAAGACGACGACGCCGGGCTCGCGGCTGAACTCGATCTGGGCGCCGTCCTCTCCCTGCGCATGAAGAATGAACTCCTCGATGAGCATGGTGCTCTCGGCCACGGCCCGAGCGCCCGCGTGGTCGCCGATCAGGTCCGTGTAGTCGTCTCGGTAGGTAAGAATGCAGCTCGGCTCGATGCCCACCAGCTTGACCCCTCGTTCGACGTACGGAAGGACGCTGTCGATGTTGTAGATCGCGTTTCGGCGGGTTCTGTCGATCATGCCATTCGAGAGCATCGGGCGCCCGCAGCACTTCACGTCCGGCAATATAACCCGATAGCCCAGGGCTTCCAGCACCGCCGTGGCCGCCCTCCCGAGCTCAGGATGGTTGTAGTCCGTAAAGGTATCCGGAAGCAGCAGCACTTCCTTGCCACTGGAGGTTGCAGCAGACCCACCGCGCGCCCGGAACCACTGCCTGAACGACTGTCCAGCAAAGGACGGCAACGTGCGTCGCCGATCGATTCCCACGTAGTTTTCGAGCAGGTCTTTGAACACGCCGGACCTCGCGGTCCAGTTGGAGATAGGTGCTGTGAAGGACCCCCATCGGCTAAGCTCTGATATGTTGCCGAAGACCCTGTTGCGCAGCGAATACCCGTTCGCCTTGTGGTACCGGTCCAGGAACTCGTACTTGAGCCTCGCCATGTCGACGTTGGACGGACACTCAGCCTTGCAGCCTTTACACTCCAGACACAGGTCCAGTACGTCGTACAGCCTCTTGCTGGTCAGGCCATCGACGGGCAACGCGCCGGACATCGCGGCGCGGAGGGCGGTGGCCCTGCCGCGGGTCGAGTGTTCCTCGTCCCGGGTCACCATGTAGGACGGACACATCGTTCCCGACGTGACCTTGCGGCAGGCGCCCTGTCCGTTGCACATTTCGATGGCGGACGAGAAACCACCCTGCTCGGCGAATGCAAAGCCCGTCGTGACTTCGAGGGAGCGATAAGCCGGAGAGATGCGGAGGTTCTCGGTCATCGGCGGCGAGTCGACGATCTTCCCGGGGTTCATGATCCCTTCGGGATCGAAAGCCCGCTTCACCTTGCGGAACGCGTCGTAAAGCTTAGGACCGAACATCTTCTCGGTCCACACGCTGCGAACCAGGCCGTCGCCGTGCTCGCCGCTCATCGATCCGCCGAACTCCAGCACCAGATCGCTGATGTCTGAGGCTATGGCGACCATGCGGTCCACACCGACCTGCTTCTTCAGGTTGACAAGGGGCCGAATGTGCAGGCAGCCAACGCTGGCATGGCCGTAGTAGCCAGCCGTCGTACCGTGGCGGCGAACGACCTCGTCGAAACGCCTGACGTACTCGGGCAGGACCTCGGGGGGGACGGCCGTGTCCTCGACGAAGGGCAAAGGCTTGTCGTCGCCCGGGGCGCTCATCATCAGACCCAGCCCGGCTTTTCGGACGGACCAGACCCGGGCCTGGTCCTCGGGAGCGGTGATACGACGCACCGCGTACCCCAGGCCTGCCCGTTCCACTCTGGCGTCGATCGCATCCAGCTTTGCATCGACCTCGGACTCGGACTCTCCTACCACCTCCGCAATTAGAAGCGCCTCCGGGTCCCCTTCGATGAAACCCATCATCCTGGAGTACTCGAGGTTCGAACGCGCTTGCCGGATGATCATGCTGTCCATCAGCTCCACGGCCGACGGCTCCAGGTCGAGGATCGAGACGGTCGCCTCCATCGATTCGATGATCTCGCGAAAGTGCAGGACAGCGAGGGCCTTGAAGGCCGGCCTCGGCACGATCCTGAGCTTGGCCTCGGTGATGGTCAGCAGGGTTCCCTCAGCGCCGACGACGAACCGGGCCAGATCGAATGGACCGCCGCCATCCGGCAGTTCATCAAGGTTGTATCCGGAGACACGGCGGAGGATTTTCGGGTAGCGGGCGAGCACCTCGTCACGGCTTTCGTCGCCGATTTGACGGAGGGCTCTGTAGATCGAACCCTCGAGACTATCGGCGCCCACTTTGGCCTCTAGCTCGCTGCCGGAAGTGGGGCCGAGCGTCGCCCTGTCCCCGTTTGACAGCACCACGTTCAACTCGAGGACGTTGTCTATCGTTTTGCCCCAGACCATCGAATGGGCGCCACAAGAGTTGTTCCCGAGTGCGCCGCCGACGTTCCCACGGTTGCTGGTACTGGGGTCCGGCGCAAAGAGCATGCCGGTAGGTCCGAGGTGCTGGTTTAGCTCGTCGAGGATTATGCCGGGTTGGACTCGCACCCAGCCCTCCTCTGAGTCCACCTCGATTACGTCTCTCATGTATTTGGAGAAATCGATGACGACGGCGTTCGCGACGGTCTGCCCCGCGAGGCTGGTGCCGCCGCCGCGAGGAAGTACGGACACGCCGTGCCGGCCTGCTGTCTCGATGGTGGCTACAACGTCATCTTCGGAGCGTGGAACTACGACGCCGACGGGCTCGATCTGGTAGATAGACGCGTCGGTCGAGTAGAGAAGACGGGTCATCTTATCGAAGCGGACCTCGCCTTCGACCTTCCCCCTCAGCTCCTCCGCGAGGTCCTGCGCGTCCGGTGGGGCCTCGATCGCGGTCATCAGACGTCCGGAGACTCAGACCCTGCGCGAACTCCGGGCGATTCGGTCCGGAAGGACAGCGCCAGGATAGGGGGCGCCAGGGCGGTGGTGGCGACGGTCATCATGATCGCGACACCGTACAGGTCTTGCCCGAGAACGCCCGAACTGATGCCGATGCCGGCCATGATCAGTGCGATCTCTCCCCTCGGTAGCATTCCGACGCCGACTCGCCAGGCCCCCCGCCGATTGAACCCGACCAGGAGCGCCGGGAGGCCACTGCCGCCGACCTTTCCAACCACGGCTGCCGCTGTTATTACCAGGCCGAAGCCCCAGACACCACCGAGGGATGAGACATCGACCAGCATGCCCATCACGACGAAGAAGATCGGAACGAGGGCCGCATAGACAGCTCTCAGAGGTTCGTCGATGCGGTGGGCCAGTTCGGTCCCGGACAGGGCCAGGCCGATGGAAAACGCTCCGATGATCATCGCCAGACCAAAGCTCTCTGCCAGCCCGGCGGCCAGGAAGGCCAGGGCGAGTGCCAGCGCCAGGGACGCGCCGCTCACCTGGAACCTCTGCAGGAGTGCGGAGATCTGGCTCCTGAACAGTAGTGCCAGGCCCGTGAGGGCTATCCAGAAACCGAGAGTCTTTACCGCAACGATCCCGGCCGAACCGACTGACAGCTCGCCGGAGTCTCCAAGGCCGACCACGATCGTGAGTATAAGAATCCCGATCACGTCGTCCAGGACCGCCGCACCAAGAATGGTCACCCCCTCAGGCGTGCCCAGACGGCGGAGGTCGCCGAGGACTCTCACCGTGATACCGATGGACGTGGCGGTGAGAAGGGCGCCGACGAATAGAGCTTCGACATCCGTGAAGCTCTCAGCATAGTTGAAAGCTACCGTGAGCCAGACACCGAAAACGAAGGGGAACGCCACTCCTCCAACCGCTACGACAGTGGCGGGACGGGCGTAACGCAGGAACTGACGGAGGTCGGTCTCCAGACCAGCGAGGAAGAGCAGCACAATTGACCCTACCTGCGCGATAGACCAGAGGCTTTCGGAAACAGGTATCGAGAACGCTTCTTGCGCTCCGCCCTCCGCCACATGCTCGAACAGAGAGCCGACAGCCGGGAAGTCGAAGCCACCGAGCGCGAAGGGCCCGATTATGATCCCTGCCGCGAGCTCGCCCAAGACCGCCGGCATCTTCAGGAACCGCTCGCAAACTTCTCCGCTGATCTTGGCAGCGGCCAGGATCACGGCGAGCTGGAAGACCAGTCTAGTTAATGCTTCGCCTTCTTCCACGGGTCCGTTCCTGCGCTCTTCGGCGAAACGCTCAGTTCAGGCTCTCGGTAGCTTTGTCGTTACGTTGTTCCGACAGAGGTACACGCCTTGGATGCATGATAGCCCAACATGAAACGAGGCCTGCACAGCAAGCCCCGTTTCATGTTGGGCTTCACTGTTAGACCTTAGGTGACCTTGACTATCTTGTACTGGCTTTTGCCTCTGGGTGTGTCAACCTCGACGTCGTCACCGGTGGACCGCTTCAGAAGGGCCTTGCCGACCGGAGAGGCGTCGGAGATCTTGCTCTCCATCGGGTTCGCCTCCGCGGCGCTCACGACTGTGTACCGCGTTTCGCGGCCCGACTCGGAGTCCTTTAGCACGACTTTAGAGCCAACCGCAATCGCCTTTTCTCGTCTCTTGGACGGATCGACGACGACCGCCAGCTTCAGTACGCTCTCGATCTGGCTAATTCGGGATTCCACGAGGCCAAGCTGTTCCCGAGCCGCCTCTAACGGTGCATTCTCACGAACGTCCTTATCGACGGCTGCCTCACGTATCATCCTGGCCAGGGGAGCGCGCTCGCCTTTGAGACCCTCGATCTCGGTCCTTAGCTGCTTGTCGCCTTCCGGCGTCAGCTCTATGACACTGCTGTCGTTGAGTTTTTGCTCACCACGGGACCGGGCCTTGCGGATCCGGATGTGCTGTGCCAGGTTCTGTTCGATCAACCCGGTCTTCTTGGCGAACGCGAGGAATTTCTTTACCTCTTGGAGCCTGTCCATCACCTGGGGTCCGTTGGCGCCGACCCTGTCACCGTAGTCTCCGATCTCAGGGGCCATCAATTCCGCCAACGTCCGATCAGGACCGCACCAATTCACAAACCGCACCAGCTCCTGTTGAGCCTGACTCCCCTCGTTGTTGGGCTTGAAGCTGTTTACATACCGCCCAAGCGCGTCGCGGAGGGTGACCAAATCAGTTTGCTGCAACATAGTCTCCCCAGTGCGTGGTGGCTTTCAGCCTCATGTTATTCGAGGGGTCGATGGGTGTCAACGTAACCATCGATTCGACGAACTCCGGGTGTCATTGGGTCGATTGAAGCCGTGTGGCGATCTCGTCGGTCTTGGCGGCCATGATGAAATCGTTACGGTGCAACCCCTTGATCTTGTGCGTCCACCAGGCCACGTTCACCCTGCCCCATTCGACAACCAGCCGCGGATGGTGGCCCTGCGCCTCGGCCTCCTCCCCCACCCGGTCCGCGAACTCAATTGCACCGGCAAAATCGCCGGCCTGGAACGTCCGATCGAGGCGTCTGATGCCATCCTCCTCAGACAGCCCCCATTCGGGTACCAACAGGCGCAACTCAGAGACCTCCTCGTCGGTGACTCTGGGAGAGTCCCGCCTGCACGCGACGCAACGTTCTCTTCTCAGCTCCACCATGGCCTACCTCGCCTGGGTCTTCGTGCCTCAATCGTATCATGAGACCCATCGGAGGCGGAGGGCAGCACGGCCAAACGCCAGCTACGGGGCCGATGGTATAATCAGCTTTGCTCACCCGCCCTAAAGCCGCGGCTTCCGTCCATTGCTGTGAACATTGCCATTGTGTAGAGGTGCATGTTGAACGTTCGGAAAGCCGTACTCCCTGTAGCCGGCCTTGGCACGCGGTTTCTCCCAGCAACTAGATCGGTACCGAAGATGATGCTGCCCGTAGTCGACACTCCGGCACTGCAGTATGTCGTTGAAGAGGCGGTCACGGCCGGCATCGAACACATCGTGCTCGTCATATCCGAGGGCCAGGAGGCCGTTAAAAGTCACTTTGATCACATACCCTACCTCGAGGCGATGCTCGAACAACGCGGCGAGTTAGAGCAGCTGAACAAAATGAAGGCAATTCCGGAGATGGCTAGGTTCAGCTACGTGACCCAGAAGGAGCAGCTAGGGTTCGGCCACGCAGTCTTGATGGCAAAGTCACTAATCGGCGACGAGCCTTTCGCAGTAATGTTGCCTGATGACATTATCTGGAACGAGCCACCTACCATTGGTGAAATGGCCGATCTGTCGGCGAGCCAGGGCGGTCCCGTCATCGCGGTAGAACAGGTGGCTGAGGCCGCGATACCGAGTCTGGGAATCATCGATCCTGTGCCGTTGGACGATCGCGTCTACGAGGTCGCAGGCATGGTCGAGAAGCCTGCCCTGGAAGATGCCCCGTCTGACCTGGCAATCACGGGGAGATACATTCTGACCCCCGATGTCTTCGAGGCCCTGGAGCGCACTCCACCGGGAGCGAAGAGCGAAATTCAATTGACCGACGCGCTGGCTTTGATGCTACAGAAGAGCAAAGTCTACGCGTACCGGTTCCCCGGCGACCACTTCGACGTCGGCACGCCCCTGGGGCTGCTCAAGGCCTCGATCTATGCCGCCCTTCAGAGGGATGAGCTGTCCGAGGACCTCCGGGGGTGGTTGCGATCCCAACAAGGGTAATCCACGCCGTCACGACCCTGGCCTTCGACATCTTCGGCACGGTGCTCGACCTGACAGGCAGCCTGGTGCCGCCGATCACTCGATTCCTCGAGAGCAAAGACTCAACGATCGACGGCCCTGCCTTCTGGGATCGATGGCGCTCCCGTCAGCGGGTCTAGCAGTTCCAAGACCCACTGCTCATGCTGAGCCACTCCGGATACCTGCCGGCGGACCTTCGTATACTGCCTCCGCGTGGACGAGTTCGACTTTACCGACACCGAGATCGATGACTTCATGGGCGTCTGGCACGAACTCCGTCCCTTCAACGACGCCATCGATCGAAGGGCTGAACCGGCTGAAGGGCCACTACCGGCTGGTGGCTCTCTCAAACGGCGAGCTTTGGTACCTAGAGCACCTTGCCTCGAACCGGATCAAGGATGACTTCGACGCGATCTTCTCGGTCGACGCCGCCGGTGTGTTCAAACCCCACCCCACCGTTTACCGTACAGCTGCCCAGCAGCTGCGCTCCGAACCGCACGCGATCATGATGGTCGCGGCCCACTCATTCGACATCACGGGCCCTAGGGCCTGCGGCTTCCGTGGGGCGTACGTGAACCAGTACGGGCTGCCATTCGAGGAGACGCCGCTCCAGCCCGATGTCGAGGTCAACGATTTCGTCGAGCTGGCGAC
>CAUZJF010000083.1:0-8653 GCA_963579975.1 Dehalococcoidia bacterium | reverse complement strand
TGCTCATCGGCGTCCCCTCGAGCGTACGATCCGAAGACGATCGCTTTTCTGGCGCCGCCTTTCCGCAGCACAGGTGTGAAGGCCGACCGGATGTCCTCGACGGACCGTAGCTCTCGCGTTGACGTCATTCCGTTACTTCGAATGGCGAGCCCGTAGCGGGCGACTACGCCAGGTAAGACTCGTACACTGATCGGCCAGCGAAAGCGGCGGCGTCACCTAGCTCCTCCTCGATCCGCAGGAGCCTATTGTACTTCGCCGTGCGCTCCCCCCGGGCCGGCGCCCCGGCTTTGATCTGTCCGGTTGCCGCCCCGACCGCAAGATCGGCGACGGTGGTGTCTTCGGTCTCACCGGACCGGTGGCTGGCTACGATCCCCCAGCCGGCGTCTTTCGCGATTGAGATGGCTTCGAGGGCCTCGCTGACGGTGCCGATCTGGTTGAGTTTGATCAAAACGGCGTTGCTTGCGCCGCCCTCGATACCCCGCCGTATTAAGTCCGGGCTGGTGGCGTAGAGGTCGTCGCCGACGAGTTGGACCCTCTCTCCGACCCGTTTCGTCATCTCTGTCCATCCGTCCCAGTCGTCCTCCCCCATGCCGTCCTCGATACTTACGATCGGATAGTTGCCGATCCATACTTCGTAAACATCGAGCAGTGCGGACGACGAAAGGTGTACGCCCTCCCTCGGAAGGTGGTATCCCCCACTCGCCGCGACGAGCTCCGAGGCGGCTACGTCGAGGGCGACAAAGCACTCCTCCCCAGGTGTGTAGCCAGCTTTTTCGATGGCCGCCGTGACGACATCGAGAGCGTCCCGGTTCGAAGACAGGCTCGGCGCGAACCCTCCCTCGTCTCCGACGTTAGTGCTGAATCCGCGAGACGCGAGGATGCTCTTGAGCGCCTGGTAGACCTCAGAACCTGCTCGGACGGCTTCGCTGAAGGAATCGAGTCCAGCTGGTACTACCATGAACTCCTGTACATCTGTCGAGTCTTCAGCATGCTTGCCGCCGTTGAGAATGTTGAACATCGGAACCGGTAGGCCGGGTACATCTCCGCCGTCGAAGTAGCGGTAGAGCGGAATCCCCCGGCTGGCCGAGACTGCGTGGGCATAGGCCATCGAGACACCGAGGACCGCGTTTGCTCCCAGCCTCGATTTGTTCGGTGTAGCATCCAGCTCCAGTAACACGTCGTCGAGCGCCTTCTGGTCTGTGAACGAACGGCCAGCGAGTGCCTCGCCTATCTCAGTCACGTTATCTCTGGCGTTCTGGACCCCCTTGCCGCCAAAGCGGCCGGCATCTCCGTCGCGTAGCTCTACGGCCTCTCTGCTCCCGGTACTGACGCCCGATGGGACTGCGGCGCGGCCCATTGTCCCATCGGAAAACGCCAGATCTACTTCGATGGTCGGATTGCCTCGGGAGTCGAGGATCTCCCTGGCGGTGACGCGCGAAATGCTACTCATCGAGTCGGTGACTCATCAAACAGCACCCGCGGCTCGTGCGGCCTCGACAGCCTTGTCGACAGCGTCCGCGGCGTCGGCAGCCACCGTGATCGCAGGGACAGGCTGGTCGTCCCTCGATAGCTGCCAGGTGTTCAAGCCGATCACGGGGATGCCCGCCTTCAAGGCGTGGCCAATCTCGGAAAGCGTTCCATACCGTCCGCCGATCGCGATGACCGCGTCGCCCGTTTTGACGACGAGAACGTTCCGGCCCTGAGAAAATCCCGTCGGAACAGGGATGTCGACCCAGGGATTGGCGGAGCTGCGATCGCCGCTGGAGAGTATGCCAATCGTGAGGCCCGCCGCGGATTTGGCTCCCCTGCAGGCGGCCTCCATGACCCCACCACCCCCACCGCACACGAGCTTGACGCCGCGTCTTGCGAGGTCACGCCCCACTCGCTCCGCCATGTCGAGCATCTCCGGAGACTCCGTGCCCGAGCCGACCACGGCTACTATCAAGCAGTCCTCATCTATGCCAGAAAGGCCCTCGGATTATAACATCGGCGCCATGACGGGGCAGTCCCAGCCAAAGGAGGTACGCAAGCTGGTCGAGGCCCTTCATTTCAGACACAAAAAAGGGAGGCGCCGCATACCTGCTGCGCCTCCCAAACCTATTCGGTTTTCTACCGTTGGCTCCGCACCTCCGGTCATCTCGACCGGAGGCTCTTGCCCCGGAGTATATCAAGGGCCTGCGAGTTTGTTTTTCAGTGTTTCGCGGGTCCTCGGGCTTTGGTCTCCCCTGTCGGCTCTAAGTCCTTCCTCCTCTATCTATCCGACCAGTGCGCCGTCAGGGGTATGACTCGGGTACTTCCACTGATGGTATTTCTCTACAAATGTCCCCATGTAATACCCCTTTTCCGCCTTTTGGCGACCTCAGAGAAGCCCTTTGCTTCTCTCAAAATCAATATACCACATAATCGTATCTAAATCAATGCTCGGCATCTCGTTCCATTGCAATCTGTGGTTCTGGAGATGTAAAGCGTCGTAGTTACGAATCGCGATGCATGTTTTATGAAACATTACTTGCTCGTCTGGCCTGGCCGGCCAAACGGCTCGAGAATCGCATTCATTCGTTCGCGGAATTCGATGACCCGGTCCGCGGAATCGCCAAGCCACGCCCGCATCCATTGCTCGCGCTCGAAGAAAGCCATTGTAGGCCGCCCGCGTCGCCGTATCCCGACGCGACGTACAAGACCGCTGGCGTTGATGAAGCTGACATCGTTCAGAGGGCGGCCCGCTGCCTTGAAGCCAAACCGAGATCGGGCACAGCGCAGAGACCTTATCGGCGCTCTCGGCAACAGCGCGTAGACAGAACACCCGCGTCTTCATGAGTAGGGACGCTGGAAAGGCACCTAGTACCGTCCGCATAGTGAGTCCCAAAAACACGGTGTCGTCGACGACGGCGATCGACTCGACTTGCTTTAACCCTTCCAGCTGGGTTTCGAGTGGGCCGGAACCTGTGTAACAACGGTGTAGCCGCCGGTACAGCCTTCCTCACGAGCTACGTCGTCGCGCCGGATGACCGGAAACCATCCTGTGCGACGATGGACCTCCCGGGCCACGCTCTCGCCTGCAACACCGATCCTAATAGTCGCGCTGAACGGCGGATTAGGGCCGGTCGCGACGAGCCGACGAAACTGCCCCTCCATACTCAACACCTCTACGCTTGGGCGAGACCAAAGAGCTTTTCGATGAGCCGGAGCGGTTCCGAGGCCGGCCCGTGCTAGAGTCGTATTTCCTCGCTAACGTCGTCGTGGATGTATAGCTTTAGCGGAGTCGGCGCTTCTGCGAATGTGAGGTTTCCAGACTTCGAATCCTTCATCGGCGCGGTAGTACCCGTCAGCCGTCTGTAGGGCTCAACTCAGGCGAGTGTGCCTGCCACTCCCTGGAGCGTTCAAGCACCGTCTGAATGTACGGCGTCTTGGCGTCGGTAAACGCCAGCCTGTCCGAGGTGATTCTCGTGGCCAGCTCTCTTTTCAAGTCTTCATAAGCGCGGGCCTCGTCCGGATGGGCTGTAAGGTACTCTCTGAACAGAACATGGTCCTTCCAGAAGTCGGTCGTGCGCTCTACAACGTGAAGGTGGTGGGTTGCCGGCTCCGTCGCCCCTTTCCGAAAGTATCTTCGCTCGAGGATGAATCGCTCGAACTCGGGCAGATACCGGTACCCGATTGCTTCGAGCGGCTCAACAACATCGACTACTCCGTCGATCCGAGCTACGGAAGCCATGATGCCGATTATCGGCTTTCCACCGAGGCCCGGTACCGACGTGCTGCCTACGTGCTCCATAGCAGTAGGCGACCGCCCAAGACAGATCGGATCAGACGCTTCTCGTCTTCGTACATGACCTTCCAGTTCGGGTCGTATTCGACTATCTCGATGGGTGAAGTCATTCAGGAAGCGTCTCTTGCACGCTGTCACGATGGATTCGTCGGGCGCCGAGCCTGCGGCTCGCGGGCGCATGCAATGCGCCCCTACGTACTATCATCTCCTATATCTACTATCTACCTACTTTGCCTCGAAGTTGACGGGGAGGCGGACCTCGAAACGGGTGCTACCCGGTTCCGAATACAGCTTCATATCCCCGCGGTGCTTGCTGACGACGATGTTGTAGCTGATGTCCAGGCCCAGCCCCGTGCCCTTGCCCGGCGGCTTGGTGGTAAAGAAGCTTTCGAATACCTTCGACTGAATCTCAGGTGGTATTCCCGGTCCATTGTCTTCGACCTCGACGAATACGGAATCCTGCTCGCCGGAGCGCGTTCGAATGGTGATCTCACCCTTGCCGTCGAGCGCATCCGCGGCATTGTCAAGCAGGTTCGCCCAAACCTGGTTCAGCTCGCTCCCGTACCCTTGGATTACCGGCAGGTCGGGCGCGTATTCACGCCGCACGCTGATGCCGTTCTGGAGCTTGCTCTTGAGAATCATGAGCGTGTTGTCCAGGCCTTCGTGGATGTCGACAGCCTGGACCGGGGCCTGATCGAGATACGAGTACAAATGCTGCAGAGCGCTCGATTTCAGCTGGTCCGCTGGTATTCCGACTCAGATCAGGGATTCGCGCTCGTCCTCGCTGGCTCAGGCGATTAGTCGATGAGTTCCAGGCGGGATTGACGTCCCACGCGGTTCCGTCTACACTAATTAGCAGTCTCGCGAGGAGACTGCTAATTACACTACTAAGGGAGGTCATCGCAGTTGACTACGAAAACGAAAAAGGAGACCGAATTCACGTTCAAGCCTTTAGGGAATCGTATAGTGATCGAGCCGTCGGAAGACGAGCAACAGGTGAGCGCCGGGGGCATCTACATCCCGGATACCGCAAAGGAAAAGCCCCAGGAAGGCAAAGTAGTAGCCGCAGGTCCTGGGAGACTGACCGACGACGGGAAGAGGATACCGATGGAGATCGAGGTCGGCTCTACGGTGATTTACGGCAAGTACAGCGGGACCGAGTACAAGGTCGGTGACACCGAATACGTAGTGCTTCGCGAAGACGACGTCCTCTTCACGAAGTAGACACGAAGAAGAATCCATTACTAACAGAGGAGTAGAACCGTGGCAAAGCAACTGAAATTCAGCGAAGATGCTCGAGCCGCCATGAAGCGCGGCATCGATACGATGGTCGATACGATGAGCGTTACCCTTGGTCCCAAGGGGCGAAACGTGGTACTGGACAAGAAGTTCGGCCCGCCCCAGGTATGTAGCGACGGCGTAACGATCGCCAAAGAGATCGAGCTCGAGGATCCGTTCGAAAACATGGGCGCCCAGCTCGTCAAAGAAGCTTCCAGCAAGACCAACGACGCGGCCGGTGACGGCACAACGACGGCGGCCGTTCTGGCGCAGGCTATAGTTCACGAGGGCTTCAAGAACATCGCCGCCGGTACCAATCCCATGGCGCTCAAACGCGGGATCGATAAGAGCGTAGGAGCTCTCCGCGACGCCGTAGGCGACATGTCCACGCCCGTCGAAGGCAAGACCCAGATCGCGCAGGTTGCATCCCTCTCGGCCCACGACGAGGAGATGGGCTCCCTGATCGCCGAGGTCATGGAGAAGGTCGGCAAGGACGGGGTGATAACCGTCGAAGAGTCGAAGGGTATCAGCTACGAGCAGGAGTTCGTAGAGGGGATGCAGATCGACCGCGGCTACATCTCGCCTTACTTCATCACGAACCAAGATAGGATGGAGGCGGACATCGAAGACCCGTACATCCTGATCACGGACAAAAAACTCTCGGCCGTGGCCGACCTTCTACCGGCGCTCGAGAAGATACTCCAGGTCGGCAAGCAAGTCGTGATCGTCGGTGAGGACATCGAGGGCGAGGCTCTGGCCACTCTCGTCGTCAACAAGCTCCGAGGCACCCTGTCCGTGCTAGCCGTGAAGGCGCCCGGCTTCGGCGACCGCCGCAAGGAGATGCTGCAGGACCTGGCCATCCTGACGGGCGGCCAGGTAATCAGCGAGGAAATCGGCCGGAAGCTCGAGTCGGTGACCGTTGAGGACCTGGGACGGGCCCGCCGGGTAGTGTCAACCAAAGACGACACGACCTTCGTCGAGGGCAAGGGGGCGGAAGAAGCAATACAGGGGCGCATCAACCAGATCAAGGCCCAGGTTGAAGACACGACTTCCGACTACGACCGCGAGAAGCTGCAGGAGCGGCTCGCCAAACTTTCCGGCGGCGTCGCGATTATCAAGGTCGGAGCAGCCACTGAAGTGGAACTGAAGGAGAAGAAGCAGCGCATGGAAGACGCTCTTTCGGCGACGCGTGCTGCCGTGGAAGAGGGGATCGTTCCCGGCGGTGGCGTGGCACTGATCCGTTCGAGAGCCGCCCTGGACAAATTGGACCTCTCCAGCGACGAGCTTACAGGAGCCAACGTCCTGAGGAAAGCGCTGGAGAAGCCGCTGAAGCTGATTGCGGAGAACACCGGGGTGTCAGGTGAAGTCATCCTCACCGATAGCCTCAAAGCAGAAGGTGATTGGGGATACGATGCCGACGCCGGAGAGTTCACCAACCTGCTACCTAGAGGGATAATGGACCCCGCAAAGGTCACCCGTGCTGCCATCGAAAACGCCGCCAGCGTGGCCGGGATGATCCTGACGACCGAGTCGCTGATCACCGACATCAAGGAGGAGACCCCTCCTATGCCGGCAGCGCCGCCCATGGATTACTAGAGCGGGAACTGGCCAAGTAAAAAACAGAGAGTCCGGGAATCCGGACTCTCTGTTTTTTACGCCGGCAATACCGCCCTAGGCGGGAGCCAGCTTCGCGATCAGTCGGTTAGGACAATCTGAGTCCCTTCGTAGGACAGGCTGATGTCTAACGTCCTGCCAAGCAGGATAGGTGGGATTGGATTGCCAATGAGCAGGCCCGGGCCCCCCCGATGGCTCATCCCGGTGTCCCCTTCAGCTTGAGTATCCGTAGCCAGCACGAGATTGTCTTCTTCGCCGGCCACAAGACGGAGGCTGCTGCCGGGCTCGACCTCAAGACTCTCTATGACATCTCCCCAAGCGCTGATCGCGCGCTCGGTCACCGCAAATGCAGAAGTGGCCTGCTTGGTTGGGTTCAACTTGAGAGTAGGCCGCATAGTGGCCTTGAGTCCGCGGCCGCTCCGCCTTAGACGCTGGAATTTCCGGTTGAGTCGGCGCAACTCGACCGACTGGTCACCGAGGCCGGCCTTCTGGTCATCGATCTCCTTGGCCAACTCCTTGATCCCGGTCTCGTTCCGTCTGAACTCCGCCTCCCAACGTCTGCGGTCGCGGGCAGCAATTTCCAGTTGGGCCTCCCGGCGATGAACGTCCACCTCTCAGCGGTGCCTGGCAAGGCCGTTCCGGCGAGCTTCGTCAGCCCTGTGGCGGGCCTCTTGGAGCAACCGCAGATCTATGTTTTCCGCGGCCCTTGAATCCTCTACCTTCTTTGCGGCCGTTGCATTAAAAAGTCCTCTTCGGTCGCGCTCCATCTAAGTCTTGCGCAGGGTCGCGCGGGCTCGTTTGTCGGCGAGTCTGGCGGAGGCCAGCTTGACGCAGATGTCTTCGTGGGCCTTGTCCCACGGCATGACCAATCCCGATTTGCGTTTCCAGGGTGGCGTCTTGCTTGGCCGCAGCCTTCTGCGTACTCTGGGCTAGCCGGGCCCGCTTGCCGCGACGCGACCTAGATGAAGAGGAGCTGCTTACCATCGTCCGATTCGCTCGTGTCCAGGGTCTTCCCTGCCAACTGCGCTAGCACCACTTGGTCGATGAGAAGGACAGCTTGGCCGTCGTGATGTACAACTTGGTCGCCCGTCCGCTGGCTGTCCAATGCGATGGCAATGCCGCCGTCTCCCCGATGCGCAACCGTAGTAGAACCCCCTCCACCCGTTGCTCATCCCCAACAGTATCTCTCTAAGCGCTGCGGTGGCACGCTCGGTGATGGTCAGTGTGGGCATCAACGACGTAACCTGAGACAAAGGCCCGCCGTTTTCCGTCGCGTTCCTGCTTCGGACTCCTGAAGGTGTCCGGATGAAGAGCCTTCGTCACCGTTGGCAATATCGAGTGCGGTGGCAAGACCGTCCGCACAGACACCACCTCCGTCTCCGTACCGTCGTAAATCGGCGTCGCCTCGTCTAATGTAGCCTTGGCATCGGCCCCCGTTGCTCTGGTTTTGGTGAGGTAGTCGAACTTCTGGCCCAAGACGTGCGTGACCCCGAATTTCTCAGTGACTATCTCTTGCTTGACCTTCACGTCCTTGGCAAGAGCCTTTGCGTCTCGTTCGGCTCGTCTCGCCTCGTCTTCGAAGCGCCTTGCGTCGACTGCCGCCCGCTGCTGCTCAGTGGACCAGCGCTGAATCTCACCTTCCCATCGGTGTCTGGGAAAACCCTTCCGGAGGGCCTCTTCGGCCTTCCGCTTGGCCTCCTCGGATTTCTGGCGAGATTGGACGTCGAGGTTCTTGGCGTTTTGAACCTTCTTCCTGGCAGCGGCCGCTTGCCGGTCTTCCCGCTCCTGCCTGAGCTTGACCTCGGTGTGCGCGGCACGAGCCTTTTCCTCACCTAACTTGGTGAGCCTCAGCTGTGCTCGGGCTTCCTCAAGATCTTCATCCCAATGACCGCGGTTCAGGTCCACCAACGCTGCTCCTGTAGTCTGCAATCAGCATCTTCGGCGGTTACTCAGATATATACTGTAAGGCCTTTGACGCCACCCTCGTAAGCCGGA
>CAUZJF010000082.1:0-8664 GCA_963579975.1 Dehalococcoidia bacterium | reverse complement strand
CCCACCAAATCCTCTCGGTCCCCCACGGCCGAACCCGCGCGTACCGTGGCCGTGCCGGCCGCCGAACGGACCGGGCATGCCAAACCCTGGGTTAAGGGTATCCGGCCTTGCCCTCTGCCATTCCAGGTACTCATCGGCTTGCTCTTGGGTCAGCCGGCCTTCCTCGACCAGCTGCTCCATTTGCGCCTGCAACGCCTTGTCGTGTATCTCGCCCATCGCCTGGTCGACAGCGTCCTGAACGGCCTGCTCTTCCAGGCCGAGTATCGTCGCAACACGTGAGATCAGGTTCTTCACGGGCGATCCGGCCTCCGTTTCCTCCTGGCCGAGCACCACGCTCCCAGCACCTCCGACCGCGAAAACCGCGACCAGTACCGACATTACAATCCATCGCTTCTTCAACATGACTACCTCCTTTTCCGACAGTGTTGATGTCTCCAAATCTACAGAATGAGTGTTAAGGAAGTTTGAAGAGTCCTCTTGAGTCGTCCTGGCCTAGTCCCGCCGCGCCGTGCCCTTTTATCCCGTCTCGCTTACGGGAGGATCAGTTGTGTCGCGAAAGGGCCGCTGTGCTAATACCCACGATCTCACCCCGAAGGTTGACCGAGGGCCCGCCCGTGTGGAGCTAACCCCAATACCCCCCGAACGCCCACGGGGTGTCTGTGAGAGATGCTGGAAGATAGACTTCTGGCGACACCTGGGCCACCAGCAACCCGTCGACCTCCGGACCCGGTTGATCTTCATTGACAGCGTCGTATGCTATGGTCGCCGACTGGTCGTTTGCCAGCTCGCTGCTTGCCTCCACCACGGCGCAGCTCGTTACCGCGATGATGAGAACAAGTGCCAGGCTCCACGTTTCAGATTACTTGATTCAGCTGACGTGGGTGGAAAGGTTGCCCGTTCAGCCGCCGCGAAAAGGACGGGTGAGTCGCTTCTCGAGCTTGGTCAGAGACGTCACGACGTGGATCAGTGGGCTCATTCGCCGGCCGACGATGGTGCCACTAGCCAAGGATTCCTTGAACTCCTGGGGCGTGCCGTCGAACTCGGGCATATCGACGTAGGTACGTCCTAGCTCGAAGGTCGTATGGGCGTCGCTTACCCCCGACGTTAGGAGCCCATGCTCGTTCGCGAACTCGGCGGCCTTACGGTCGTCGGCGCTGAGGTTGTTGCGCGAGTTGAAGGCCTCGACTATGTCCGCGTACGGTATGAGCTCGGTAAGCCCCTTTTCGCTTATGACGTTTCGTCGGAAACGGTCGAAAGGGTGCGGTATGGAGACTAGCCCGCCCTGGTCCTTGATTCGCTTTGCCGTCTCACTCGGCGAAAGTCCTCTGGGGACTAGCTCACGGAGGAATAGGCCTGTGACCTCGCCTTCAGACGAGGTCACCTCTTCACCGATGATGACCAGGAATGGGGCGATTCGCCGGACCTCCAGCGCCCCTTCAATGGTATTGTGATCGGTGACCGCGATGCAGTCCAGGCCAACCTTGCCGCACCGACGGACAAGCTTTTCGGGCGCTACCTCAGAGTCCGGAGAGTAGCGGGTGTGCATGTGGAGGTCGGCCTTCAGCTCTCGTCCTCCGACTGGTGGCCGTCTTCGCGGGGTAGGCGCATCTGCTCGCCATAGGCGGTCTGCACCTTGGTGATCTTGAGTTCGGCGGTCGCCAGCATCTCGTTGCAGACCCGAGCAAGCTTCATCCCCCGCTCATAAAGGCTGGTCGCCTCGGCCAGCGGCAGCTCGCCGGCCTCCAGGGCCTGGACGGTCTCGTGCAGCTTCGCCATAGCCTCCTCAAAGGAAAGCTGTTCGGTGTCGAGATCAGTCTTGTTGTCGCTCTTTGGACGAGCCACGCTGCTCCCTGCGGGTCGAAATTACGTCGGCTTCCAGCCCTCCGCGGGCCAGCGTGACCTTTACCTGGTCGCCGATCGAGACATTTCTTGCATCGCTGACCACCGCCATATCGGGCTGGCTCTGCACTATAGCATAGCCTCGTCGGAGGGTATTCCTGGGACTGAGGGACTCGAGGCGCGAGCTGAGTCCTCGCATGCGTTCGGACCGCCGCTCGACGTCACGCGTCAAGTGCCTGGCGATGGAGAGTAACCGGTCGTCGATGCGCAGGCGCGCGCTATCGATGTCGGGGCGACCCCGCCGGAGCCGGCCGCCTAGGTGCGAGACGGCGTCGGTCCGGGATTGCACGCGGGCGGCGATGCCGGCGGACAGTGACTGCTGCCATCCGACGAGCCTCGAGGCCAGCTCGTACCTGTCGGGCACGGCCATTTCAGCCGCCGCGGAAGGCGTCGGCGCCCGCCTGTCGGCGACCAGATCGGCTATTGTGACGTCGGTCTCGTGTCCCACGGCGCTGATGACCGGCACGCGGCTGGCGTAAATCGCCCGGGATACGGGCTCCTCGTTGAACGCTCGTAGGTCTTCAAGGGACCCGCCGCCCCGGGCTACGATCACGGCATCGACTTCGGGCGTGTTGTCGATGGTCTGAAAGGCATCGACGATCTCCGCGGCGGCCGAATCGCCCTGTACTGAGGCGGGCGCCAGCAGTAGCTCCACCAGCGGGTAGCGGCGGGCCACGATGGTTTGGATATCGTGCCACACGGCTCCTGTGGGCGAGGTCACCACCGCGATTCTGCGCGGGTAAGAGGGCAACGCCCGTTTTCGCGATTCCGCGAAAAGCCCTTCCCGCTCGAGCTTGAGCTTCAGCTCCTCGAGTTTGAGCTGGGCCTCACCCAGGCCCTCGGGTTTTACGATGTCGGCGATGAGCTGCAGATCGCCGCGGGCCTCGTAGAGCGACAATCGCCCGTGGGCGATTACGGCTGCCCCGTCGGAAAGGAGGTGGGCTCCGAAGGCCTGTGTGCGGAACATCACGCAGCGCAGCGCCGTCGTCGATTCGCGAAGGCTGAAGTAGGAGTGGCCGGAGCCTGGCCGCGTGAGATTCGCGACCTCACCGTGGACCCAGAAGTCGCGGACGACGGGGTCCTGCGCCAGGATGTCGTTCAAGTATCGGAGCACCTGCGATACGGAGTATACAGCCATCTCAAACTCGGGACATATACTCGCCGTTCCGCGTATCGACTCGAACCGTCTCGCCAGCGTCAACGAAGAGAGGGACCTGAGTCACCAGCCCGGTCTCGAGAGTAGCAGGTTTGGTGCCGCCTTGCGCCGTGTCTCCCTTGAATCCGGGATCGGTCCGTGTCACCTTGAGGTCCACGGTTATCGGTAACTCGACGGCGATCGCCTGTTCTTCGTAGAAGACCATCTGTATGCTCATCTGCTCGACCATGTAAGGAAGCGCGTCGTCTACCTGCTCGGCGGACAGGGGGAACTGGTCGAAGGTATCTTCGTCCATGAAATAGTAGAGTCCACCGTCTTCGTAGATGTACTGGGCGTTCCGTCTCTCGACCGAAGCCGGCGTGAACTTCACGTCGTACCCGTTGAAGGTCTTGTCCACAACCTTGCTGGTGCGAAGCGACTTGAACCTGATCCGCATGACCGGAGCGCGCTGCTGCATCTTGGTGCTGTTGTAGTCGACGACGGCATAGGGCTCGCCGTCGAGCTCTATGGGGAGGCCCTTTCTCAGTTCACCGTAGCTCAGGGTCATCTACATCTCCTGTCATTCTCGCATGTTGCTTGTCGTTAGAGGTCAACGGTGCACTTCGGAGCGCCCAACGCACCGGCTCGTTGGACGGAGCTTGCAACGCAAAGGCGACGATTTCGTCCAGTCCAGGACTGTGACCATCCATTGTATCTACGGTTAGGGTCGGCTGGTCCAACTTAGGCGGGACGTAATTGCGTATGAGGTTTGTGACATGAACCGGCCTGTCGCCATGGAACCGCTCTCGCGTTCGGTCTGCCAGGCTGCGGTTGATGTGCCTCGACCTAGCCAGATGGGGATCGACTGAGCATACGATGATCGAGACGTCGGCAACTTCAGTCAGCGGAGCCAGCTTTGGCTCCCGCAGTTTGTGGTCGAATGCCGCCTCGTAGGACAATGCTGATTCCCTTTGAAATGACGAGATTCACTGTTTCAAAGAAGGTCTCGTTGGGGCGCCGATTGACATCCTTAGCAAGGGATTCATGACTACCGCCCTTAGTATGAACGTAGCCTTCTTTGAACTCATCTTGGCATAGCGCGGGACAGTGGATCCGGTTTGCCAGGCTATGAGCAAGGGTAGTTTTACCTGACCCCGGGCGGCTCGTTATCACGATCAGGAATGGTCTGCATGGACCTTCGGCCGCCTAGCCCAACGCCGTCAGCTTCCGCGCCTTGCTTACGACCCGCGGACGGCCGTTTTCCAGCACGACCACGTCCTCGATCCTCACTCCGCCCCATCCGGACAGGTAGATGCCCGGCTCGACGGTGAAGACCATGCCATCTTCGAGGACGTCTTCCGATTTCGTACCCAGCACGGGGTACTCGTGTACGGCGAGGCCGACGCCGTGGCCGAGGCTGTGGCCGAAGTTCTCCTCGTAGCCGGCTTCGGCAATGAGGTCACGCGCGATTGCGTCTGCCTCGGTGCCCGTCATTCCCGCGGTGATTTGCTCTTCCGCCGCCAGTTGGGCCTCCAGAACCGTGTTGTAGACCTTCCAAAAGGTCTCGTCGGGCTCCCCGACCAGGACCGTACGGGTCAGGTCGGCGCAGTATCCCTCGTACTGCGCTCCCATGTCGATGACAACCGCGTCGCCTTCACGGATAACGGTGCTGTCTGCCCGGTGGTGGGGCAACGCGCCGTTCGGCCCCGCTCCGACGATGATGTCGAAGGCCATCGCTTCGGCGCCTCGCTCGCGCATCGCCTTCTCCAGCTCCCAGGCGATCTCGCCCTCGGTGACGCCCGGTTTGACGCTCGGCTCGACCTCGTCCAGCGCTTCGTCGGTGATCTTGATAGCCCGCGTCAGGAGCTCGATCTCGCCCTGGTCTTTGGTCCCTCGCATTCGTTCGAGCAGGTCCGTCGTCTCGACCAGGGAGATCTCGCCTACCACGTCGGACTCGGAGATGGATTTCTCCATAGCGACGTGGCGGGCGACGGTGACATCCTCGCTCTCGAAGCCGATGCGGCCGGCGCCGACCTCCTTGGCGAGTCCAGGTAGCCATCCGCCGCCGGTTATCTGTTCGATGCGGAATTCCGGTGCCTGGCCCTCGGCCTGCTCGACGTAACGGAAATCGGTAGCGAGGACCGCGTCCGATTGGGAGACCAGAAGGTAGCCCGCCGAGCCCGTGAAGCCAGACATGTAGCGGCGGTTCTCATCGCTCGATACAAGCATGGCGCCCAGCTCTTCTTGCTGCAAGACCTGGCGCAGGGCTTCGATCCGGTTCGATATGCTCATTCCGCGCGAGCCTCTCCTATGTGTGCGGCTAGGAAGTCGAGGGCGTACAGGTAGCCTCGCCAGCCAAACCCGGCGACCTGGCCCACCGCGATGGGCGCTACCACGGAATGGTGACGGTACTCCTCGCGGGCGTGTATATTTGAGATATGCACCTCAGCGATTGGGAGCCCCGAGTCGGCGAGAGCGTCTTTGAGAGACAGACCATAGTGGGTCAAGGCGCCGGCGTTGATGATGACGCCATCGGTCGAGCCGGCCGATGCCTGCAGGTGGTCGACGATGGCGCCCTCGTGGTTCGACTGGAAGAAATCGACGTCGACGTCGAGCTCGTCGGCGCGCGCGCGGAGCCGGTCCTCGACATCGGCGAGGGTATCGGCGCCGTAGTGAGCGGCGTCACGCTTTCCGAGCATATTCAGGTTGGGCCCGTTGATTACGAGAATCTTCATCACGTTACCCCTGCGCCATTCGAGGACTCGCGGATCGCACCGCCATTATGACACCGAAAGTCGGAAGCAGCATAGCTACCGCCACCAGGGCGATCCATGGCATCGCGCTTGTTGCGACCGCACCGTATGCGAGAACGCCGAGCCAAGAGATCACAATCAGTAACACCAACAGAACCACCACGGCAAGCGGAACATCGGAAGCGGTCCTTACCTGATGGTACAGGATTGTCAGGCCGAGGACGATGAACATCAGCAGCAAAGACATGAACATGAAGGATGGACTGACCCAGAACACGAAACCCAGAATCACTCTCGCATACGCCAGCATCCCGCCGGCGACGGGCCTCAACGTCATTACCGCGAGTCCGACCAGGACACAGATGCCTCCAGACAGCCCAGCAGCGGCCGATGCTGCGTAGCCGTCTTGGCTATTCAGTGCCTCGACAAAGGGAGAGGCGCCCAACGCCACATAGCGGCGCACCCGAGGACGGCGGCGAACCCGAGCATCGATCTTCTGATCGCGGCTTCCATCACACTAGACTTGAATCAGGGTGCATCCGGCTTGCGCGCCCTCGGGTGCGCCGCCATGTAGACTTCCTTGGCTTTGGCCTGAGTGACGTGCGTATATATCTGTGTCGTTGCGGGGCTGGCGTGGCCCAACAGCTCCTGGACGACGCGCAGGTCCGCCCCGCCGTCTAGCAGATGGGTCGCAAAAGAGTGGCGGAGCGTATGGGTGTGGGTATCGGAACGGAGTCCTGTCTCCGCCGCGTAACGCTTCACCTTCGCCTGGATGCTCCGCTGGCTCAGCCGCCCGCCCAACCTGTTCAGGAAGAGCGCCTTCCCACTGTCCCGGCCCGCCAGCTTCGGTCGCACCTCACTCAGGTATGTGGCGACGGCGCCTCTCGCCGTTTTGCCTATCAGAACGACCCGCTGCTTTGAGCCCTTGCCCCAGACGCGCATCTCTCTCAGGTCTAGGTCGACGTTGCCGACGTCCAGGTCGCGGGCCTCGCTGACACGCAGTCCGGACCCGTAAATTATCTCGAGTAGAGCGCGGTCGCGGAGGCCAAGGTCCCGGGACGTATCGGGTGCCGACACGAGCCTCGCCGCTTCTTCCTGGTTGAGGAAACGGGGCAGGCGTGAGTCGCGCTTGATCACACCCCGCCTTGGTAGAGGGTCTTTTCCGAGCACATTCTCTCGGAGCAGCCACCGCAGGAACGACCTGAGCGCGCTGAGCTTCCGAACGATGCTGGACCTGGCATAGCCGAGCTCGGCCAGCCAGGCCAGGTAGGCCCGAAACGCGTACCTGTCCATTGCAGCTAGCCCGGAGACCTTCTTGCGCTGCATGTAGTCCCAGAGGGGCTGCAGGTCGGTCTTATAGTTGCGGACGGTGAGAGCCGCCAGGTTCTTCTCAGCCGTGAGATGGACCTCGAACCGGGCCAGGAGCGCGTTCCATTCGTGTTCGTCCATGTCGGGTATCCGAGGGGCAGGTCGAAAGACCTGCCCCTCCGTGAATATGCGTCTATGTTGGGCCACACGGCTACCGGTATGTAGGTGTGCGTGGGTGTGCTATTAGCAGACTTGATACCCTAAGAGGCGAGCTCGACGACTTCCTCTTCCTCTGGGACCGGACCCTTGTAGTCGCATGCTACGCACTTCGCGTTATCTCTGCGGTACGCAGTCAAGAAACCGCCGCACTCGGGGCAAGGCTGAGGAAGGGGCCGTTGGGGCACCGAGAAGGTGCATTTGGGATAGTCCGAGCAGCCATAGAAGCGCTTGCCGCCTTTGCCCTTACCCTTCCGCTCGACGAGATCGTTCGCGCATTCCGGGCAAGAAACGCCCACTCTCGTCAATAGGGGACGGGAGGTCTTGCACTCTGGGAAGCCGCTGCACGAGAGGAACCTGCCGAACCGTCCCGACTTGATGACCATGGGGCGGCCGCATACCTCGCATATCTCGTCAGTCTCTTCGTCGATCTGGTCTCTTGGCACCCGCTCCGCTTTTTCGATAGCCTCGATAACGGCATGGTGGAACGGCCCGTAGAAATCCTTGAGCACCGGGGTCCACTCTCGTTCGCCGCTGGCGATGTCGTCCAGCTCATCTTCTACACGAGCGGTGAATCCCACGTCCATTATGTCCGGGAAATGGGCGGTGAGAAGTCCCGTAACCGCCGTCCCGAGCTTGGTCGGGACCATCCGGCCGCCGTCCTTCCGGACGTAATCCCTCTCGATCACGGTTGCGATCGTCGGCGCGTATGTGCTGGGCCGCCCGATACCCTGCTCTTCCAGGGCGCGCACCAACGTTGCTTCGGTGTACCGCGGAGGTGGCTGGGTGAAGTGCTGATCGGGCGTGATCGACAGGCACTGGAGGGCTTCGCCTTCGTCAAGCACGGGCAGGCGAGCCGACTCGTCGGATTTCTCTGTTGACGGCTCGTCGACATCTTCCATGTACAGGGCGCGGAAGCCTGGAAATTTGAGGACGGAACCGGTCGCTCTAAACGAGTATTCGGTATTCGACTTCGGGCTCTTGGTTTCGATATCGACCGTCGTCGAGTCGAGAAGGGCGTCGGCCATCTGGCTGGCCACCATCCGCTTCCACACCAGCTCGTAGAGCCGAGCCTGGTCGCGGTTCAGGTGCTTGCGGACCGCGGCGGGTTCCATCGGTATAGAGGTCGGGCGAATTGCTTCGTGCGCTTCCTGCGCGCCCCGAACCTTCTTGGTGTAACGCTTGGGGGAGCTTGGCACGTACTCGGCGCCATACTTACGGTTCACATACTCCCTCGTCTCCTGGATGGCCGCCGCCGACACGGTGGTCGAGTCGGTCCTCATGTAGGTGATCAGACCTATCGACCCCTGGTCTCCTAGCCCGACGCCCTCGTAGAGCTGCTGGGCTACAGCC
>CAUZJF010000081.1:0-8696 GCA_963579975.1 Dehalococcoidia bacterium | reverse complement strand
TATTCGCGGCCCTAACCTTATCATGGAAAACACAGTCCTGGTTGCTGCCCCAGATATAGGGAGCAAGATTGGGAGGAATACCGTGCGGATACCGGCACGACGACTCCGTGGAGATACAACTCCGTGTGATTTTCCCCGCACCGACTCGATCGGGCGCATTGTCGGACCGCACTAGGAGTACTGTTCACGTAGCGATTGTGCTGCTCGCATGTAATGGATGTTGTCCCGAGGCTGGGGCAAACAGTATATCTTTTCGTAGAGAACACCGACGATATCGAGGGCCTGGGACGGGGTAGGGGGGCTTGCGCCATCAATCGGGAGGACTACCAGCTTCAGCGGTCTTGCCCTTAGACCCTGAGTCGCTGGCTGCTCGTATCGGAACGGTGCGACGTAAGCGCCCCAATCCTCGATGTACTTCCTGTAGACCGGGGTCCCCTGTTCGACCTCGGACACGATGTATCTGAGTCCTTGTCCTGCAGTCTCGCGCGACACGTCGGCCAGCGCGTCAACGAGTTCGGCCCGGAGACGGGTGTATATTCCGCGTCTCCTGAGCTTGGAAAGGACTCCCGCGTACATAACCATCCCCGCGTTGAGGGATGCAACGTAGGCACCGGCGATAGCTCCTTCTATACGGCTCTTGCGGGACGCGGCGATCAGCACTGGGACCACATCGTCTCGCGTAGTCGGTAGAAGCAAACGCTCGAACGATGCCAGGTCTTCCACCTGTTCGGTACCCATTGCCTCAGTCAGCAGCGTATGACATTCCCGGACTCGAACGCGGTCTTCGGCGGATATGTGTCCGTATGTGACGTTCACTTTGTGGGTTGGAACGGGCCTGTGCCTAACTTGTCAGGCCAGCATCGGGCCCAGCGACTGCCATGTCTGGCGCTGTTTGGCTATGTATACCAGCACGTCCTTGTCCGCCATCGACAACTCTTCGAAGCCGATTCTCACGTCGCCTTTTCTCACTACTCCCACCAGGTTGACTCCGTGGTCCAGGAGCCTCTTGGCCACCTCGGTGTAGGTCAATTGGCCGGACGGGGCCTCGGCCACCGTAGTGCTGGCCAGCGTCTCCTCGATCTCCGTGACGTTGCTGGTGATCGCCTGCGTAAGTAGGTTGACACCGTGGTCCTGCGCTTCTTGGACGAGAAGGTTGTTCGCCATACGGAGGGTGTACACGAGAGAAACCCGGTCCGATTTCTCGAACAGTACATCGTGCTCCGGGTCCAGACACTCGACGATAATACTCACCATGGGGTTCATGCGTTCGATCAGGAACGCGATGGATGCGACGAGGCTGTCACTGCGCGAGTCGTCGTAGCTGGGGCTCATGACGATGGCATGGCCCGCGTGCTCGAGGTTCGCCCGTTGGAATGTCTCCCGCCTGAGGGGGGAGCCTCGGACGAATGACACATTGGGTAGGGCGAACGGGAGCTCGTCGATCTGGTCAGTAACCACGACTACCTCGCGGTCGCGATGGTGCTCGTCTCGCGTAAACTCCTCTATGATCTGGCGCACGCGCGACTCGCTGGGAAAATTGACGACGACCAGGTGTTCTCTGGGCTTCTGAGTGCTCATACCTCTTCGCTCCTTGTGTCTCAGGTCGACGACCCAGTCGACCATCACGCCTATGGCCGTTGTAAAGGCCGCGAGACCAATGACGATAATGAATACAGCGGTACCAATGCGCGCTCCCAGAGATGTTGCCGAGAAATCACCATACCCGATGGTGGTGATGGATATGACGCTGTACCAGAAACTATCCCAAATGGTGGGAGGCGGGTCAGCCGATCGTTCGAAGATGTAGAAAGTCACCGTGTTGCCGATAACACTGATGACGAGCACGGCAATCAGGAAGAAGACGCCCAGCTCTCTTTGTTGCCTTAGCTTGCGTAGCAGTCGTGATAGCGAGTAATACATATTATGAGGATACCCGAACCGGTCAATCGGTTTGGTCGCTGTGGCTATGGCGGAACGGGAGGGGTATATCCTTTCAGCGGTTCAGGTCGATAACGACCAGGCCGGCGTCGTGATCGCCTTCGTAACAATCGTTGTACCTCGCCAAGAGGTGGTCCCGCGAATCCAGTATCTTTTCGGCGACTTCCGGCCGGGACTCGGCGAACCGCTGACCGAGTGGGAAGTCCAGAGTCCAGTCCTCGGCGACGAAACACTCTAGACCGGCGTTCTGACATGCCTCCCTGTACTCGCGTCGGAGCCTCTGGCGACCAGCTTCGCTCTTGAAGACAGCGGCTGTCACCATGAAGTCCTTCGTGATGCAAAGCCCCAGCTCATTGTCGAAGACCTGCACCAGATCTATGTACGGAATCCACCCTTCCATCGCGAAGAAAAGGTCGCGCATGATGTCCTGCGATACCCGGTGGTAGTAGAAATCCTCCTCCTGAACCGCCATTCTGGCTCTGACGGGCTGCTTCGAATCGTAGCCAAGCATCCTTTCGGCATCGGCGTCTTTGGCGAAGAGAAAGGGAATGTTGCCGTTGGTGTCGTCGACGAGGACCGACGTCCCGTTGACTGTATAGCGGAGTGCTGTGTGCTGCCAGTAGCGCATATACCGTTTTGCGAAGGAGAAATCGAACGTGGTGAGGAGTTCGCGTAGCCTACCCTCCGGCACCCGCTCACGAGTCTCGGGTCCCGACATTATGTACTCCGACTCGATCCCATAGTGGTCGGTCAGAAACCTCAGCGCCTGCACCTTTTCCGAGCAAATCCCGCCTGCTCCATCGATCACGTTGCGCACCGTTTCGTCGCCGTATTTGTACACTAGCTTGCGGCCTACGAAACGGGAGTAGTTCTCAAAGTCACTTTCCCAAATGCGACGGGCCAGTACCTCTACGAACATGAGTATGCTGTCGGATGTCTCGAGGCCAAGAACCGTTTCGGCACCGCTGGGGCCCAGCGCGTCTTCCAGGCACGACTGGACGAAGTCTAAGTAGATTCCTGGATTTCGGTCCCATCGGCGTCGGTTGAATCCGACCCAGTTGCGGTCGTATCCGACGTTCGTCCTGTCGAGCTCGATGTCGATCAGCGACGCGACCTTGTCCCCAACTTGAATCGGCTCGCTTCGAGGAGTTTCATCCAGGTTCAACAGATGCGGTCCTTGCGAGAACTCGAGGTCGGCGAACATGCCGTGCAACCTGCCGTCGTCGGAGTTCATATACACAAAATCCTGGACTGACGCGAGCATTTCGGCCGACTCGTCAGTTATCCTGCGTTCAGCCTGTAGTCGCCCGAGGGCGGGCTCCTTGAGGTATCGCTCCAGAAGCTTGACCAGCGGTAGCCGATCGTGCTCCTCGTCGATGCGTACCGCGAACCGCCGGCCGGTAAGCACGTCGGTAATCTGCAGGAGCTTGTTGGCGGTTTCTTGCATTTACCGGGACGACAACGGCAACGTATGACCGATTAGAGCCTCGCTCTGCTGGGTTGATTCGTCGGACAATTCCCGCCACCAGGCTACGCCGACGAGACCTGGTCCTGTATGGGCACCCATCACAGGAGAGAACTGGCTGACGAAGAGCTCCTTGCAGTCGAACTCGGCCTCCACCCGCCGGCGCAGCGCGTCCGCGGACTCAGCGTCGTCGCCGTGCATGACGGTCGCGTGAATGGCGCTATCCCTCACGTCGTCTCTCATCAACTCAATCATCCGCTGCGAGGCCCGACGGGCTGTCCGCGGGCGCTCGATGGGCCGAACGTCGCCTTGAGTCAGTTCGAGAAGAGGCTTGATCTTGAGCAAGGACGACCCCAGGTAAGCCAGGCGTGGCACACGTCCGCTCTTCCACACGTAGTAGAGTGTATCCAGGAAGGCCAGCAGTCGCACCCTTGGAATAAGCCCCTTTACCGTGGCCGCCACGTCGTCGAGCCCAGCCCCGCTCCGTGCCGCGCGCAGGGCTTCTGTGGCCAGCAGTCCCTCACCTCCCGCTGCGCTCTCAGTGTCGATGACGTCTATTCGGTGCTCCTCGGAGCTATTGTCGGCAGCGGTTCGGGCAGATTCGTAAGACGAGCTAACATGCCGTGATACTGTCAGACACAGGATCGCCGAATGCTCGGCGGCGGCACTGGCGAACGCTTCAGCGTAAGCAGCCGGCGCAGGCGCCGACGTCGTCACGAGGCCGTTGATTGAGGGCAACATGCGGTAGAACTCGGCGGGTGTCAGGTCCCGGCCGTCGTGATATGTCCGGTCGCCGATTGTCAGTTGCATCGGGACGGTCCACATCTGAGGGTGGTCTGCGGCGTCCGGTGACAGGCTCGCGCCGCTGTCCACGACCACGGCGACGCGATTGCTCATCCAGTTCCTCGCTCAGCACGCCGTGGGATGACATAGTTATGCGGTAGCAATGGTAACACGGCGAGTGTACGGCGTCGTCGAATAGGGCCGCGGCCGACGTTTAAGCTCGCTGGAGCGAAGGCACGAGGTGGTGGAGGAGCGCGTCGGACAGGGGACCGATCTGAGGACGGTGGCTTGGCTGGAACGGCATTATGCGACCGCTACGATCGGTCGGGCGATCTGGTTCAGGGCGTCCGCGAAGAGATTCCATTCGTTGATCATCGACTCCAGTCGAGCACGACCGCTGCGAGTCATGGCGTAGTAGCAACGCCGCTGGCCGCCCCGATATTCTTCCCACCAGGTGCTTTCGACTAGGCCGTCTCGCTCGAGGCGGTGAAGAGCGGGATAGAGCGTGCCTTCCTTTAGGTGGAAATAGCCGCCGCTGCGGGCGTCCATCTCTCTAACAAGCTGATAGCCGTACTTTGGCTCCTCTGACAAGAGGGAAAGGAGCAGGGTCTCGGTGCTGCCCTTCAGAAGCTCTCTCCGGTACAGCTCCATCTCATTAGCGGTTTTGACCACGGGTTCCTCCGTTGCGAAGGGCGTTTGAATTCATCTACGAGGGGTGGGCGCGAGTTGGATTTCGCTGTTTGGGGAGATAACCACGCCGGGGAATGGCGTGATGGACCCCCGCCCATTCGAGTTTCAACAGGTCCTGCGCGGTCGCGAGGTTCGAGTCGAAACCGTTCGCTAGAACCTGGCCTGGGCTCCGCCGCCGAAGTTAGCCAGGAAAATAGGCGGTGCGTAGACTAAAAATCCCAATACGATGGCGGAGAAGAGGACCGCCACGAACCACGTGCCATACTTCCGGGAGAGCGGGTCACGCGAGGCATTGAAACGATCTAAGGCCCAACCGCCGGGCACGAAAAGGAGCGTAGACCAGAGACCCGTGTAGAAGAGCCGGCTCCCGATTACGAGAGCAACCGACGGAGCGAAAATACCGCCCTCGAGCGACTTGTACATCAACTGCGGGATGCTGAGGTACCCACCGCTGAAATCGACGATGTTGTAGCTCACGGGGATGAATATGCCGCCCATGATGAGCGGGTAGGTCAGCCCATAGAGAACACCCAGAACAGCCCAAGACCGGATGCCACGAGGGGGGCGCCCCTTTTCGGAGGCGAACTCAGGGCGTTCGCCGAATAACAGGTACGCTGTCGGAGCGGTGATCAGGACGCCGCCAAGAAACCCCCCCGTTCCGAAGAGCACCGAATGCCAGATCGTAAGATGCTGGATTATCTGGGGATAGGGAGTGAGTGCCAGGAAATGGACGAGTACCGTCGCGACGCCCACAGACCCGCCGTAGAGAGACACGCAGCTTGCGAACCTTAGCCTCGGCCAGTCGATTCCGGTTGGCTCTTTGACCCATACCCTTGGGGCGTCCGCCGGTATTGTTGTCTCGGTGATGGTTGTGGTCTGCGCCACTTCGTCCCTCTGCGGAATTACTCCGTTAATATAGCCCAAGCCGACGGTATTTAGCTAATACATGTTCGCTGCTTGACCCTGGAAATTGGTGCATGCTAGTATCGCGGTGCCTACTGGATCCCTATGAAACGAATGAGATTACTCAACGATCTGTCGGAGTTTTCAACCGCAGGGGAATCGCTACTTACGATAGGGGTTTTCGACGGAGTCCACCGAGGACACGCCCACCTAATCACCGAGTTGACCTCACGGGCAAGGACGTCCGGCGTTCTCGCGGGTGTCATTACGTTTCGAAACCACCCGGCGTCCGTGCTGCGACCAGACTTCAAGCCGCGAGTTCTTACGGAATTCAACGAAAGGTCGCGGCTGATCCAAGAAATCGGCGTTGATTTTGTCGCGCCGATTTCTTTCGATACCGATGTGGCCGCGCTGGGCGCCGGCGAGTTTTGCGGACTCCTTCAAGAACATTTCGGTATGCGTGGGATGATTGTCGGACCCGATTTTGCGATGGGCCGTGATAGGGAAGGGACCGTAGAACGAGTAACCGCGCTCGGACAGGAGATGGGGTTCTCATTGACAGTCGTACAGCCCCTGTTCGACGAAGCGGGCAGGGCCGTTCGAAGCACGGCAGTCCGCGAATCTCTCGCCAGAGGAGACGTGGTCGACGTAGCCAAGCTGCTGGGCCGCCGCTTCATGCTCAAGGGCGTCGTCGTTCGGGGCGCGGCCCGTGGCGCCAAGTTGGGGTTCCCTACGGCCAACCTTCAGGTAGGGGAAGATCTCGCCGTGCCTCGCGACGGTATCTATGCTACCTGGGCGGTCGTGGGAGGTCATCGATTCATGGCTGCCACCAGCGTCGGGATGCGTCCCACCTTTGGAGAGATCGACCGGACCGTCGAGGCCTACCTGCTGGAATTCGAGGACGACATCTATGATCAAGAGGTCCGACTCGAGTTCGTTGAGAGGCTGCGTGACGAGGTGAAGTACGACACCGTCGAAGAGCTTCAAGCCCAGGTCAAGATTGACGTAGCTGAGACGAAGCGGGCGCTGCAAGCCGCGGCGAGTTCGGCATGATGGGCCTAACGGCGGATGCGAGAGGGTCGAATTGGACGTGATCCCGTTCTCGGTAAATGGCCTGCTCGGAGGGATTGCTCGCGCCGATGGCGGGGCGAAATGTGAGAACGACGTGTTAACACTCGAGTTCAAGGTCCAAAACGGTGTCGTTGGCCTGTACAAGTCTGCCGCGAAACGGGTGATCGTGCCGCTACACATACTCGATCTGGTACGGCTGGACGGCGGTCACGGGAACGCTGAATTGGTCCTGAGGGCGCATAGCAGAATATACCTCGATGGGATGCCCGGGCGCCGCAGGGCCGAGGTCAAGCTGAGAATCGGCTCGGAGCATCTCCCCAACGCGGAGCGTCTGATCAAGGAGATGGAGCGCCGGATGGCCGAGGTCGGGTAACGAAAACCCTGATAAGCTGAAACCGATGGACAACTCCGTATCTAAACTACGACAGCTCGACGAAAACCAGCGTCATCGCCTTCTGAAACGAGGCGTGGTCGAGCTCATCGTCGAGTCAGAGCTTGTCGATCTCCTCAATGACGGAAGGCCTCTGCGGCTTAAGATGGGGTTCGACCCCAGCGCGCCTGACCTGCACTTGGGTCACGCGGTCGGGCTCCGAAAACTGCGACAGTTTCAGGAGCTGGGCCACAAGGTCGTCGTCATCGTCGGAGACTGGACGGCCCAGATAGGCGACCCCAGCGGAGAATCGGCCACGAGGCGAATGCTGACTGCCGAGGAGGTAAACGCCAATGCGGAGACCTACTTGGCGCAGTTCTTCAAGGTTGTCGATAGGGACAGGACTGAAGTCCAGTTGCAGAGCGAGTGGTTCGGTCCGTTCAACCTGACAGATGTTATCAAGCTCACTCGCCGTTTCACGGTCGCCCAGTTCCTTGCACGCGACGACTTCGCAAAGAGGATGAAGACCAACCACCCTATCGCAATCACCGAGCTGCTCTATCCGCTGTTACAAGCCTACGACTCGGTAGCTATTCGGTCCGACATCGAGTTCGGCGGCACGGACCAGAAGTTCAACCTTCTCGTGGGCCGCGACCTTCAACAGATGATGGACCAGCGGCCGCAGCAATGCCTTCTCATGCCTCTGCTTGTAGGGACCGACGGCGTCCAGAAGATGAGCAAGAGCCTCGGGAACTATATAGCTCTGGATGATCCGCCTGCTGAGATGTTCGGGAAGACGATGTCCGTGCCTGACGACGCCATAATGCCGTATATCGAGAGCTTGACCGACATGCCCGACGAGGAGGTCTCTGACCTAGGCCTCGCTCTGGAAAGCCAATCGGTGAACCCGATGGACGTGAAAAAGCGGCTGGCCCGCGAACTGGTGACACAGTTCCACGACGCCGGATCGGCCACGAGGGCAGAAGCGAGCTTCGAGCGCACCGTCCAACGTGGCGGACTCCCCGACGAAATCGCGACTTACGCCCTTCCGCCCGCTGAGGATCTGGAGGAAAAGAGGCTCAGCGATATCCTGGTAGCCGCTGACCTCGCCTCGAGTTCTGGCGAGGCACGCAGGCTCATCGACCAGGGCGCAGTGCGGATAAACGACGAACGCGTTCCGGCCAACGCTCCGGCCAACACGCTCGGCCACGACGACATCGTTCGGGTAGGTAGGCGGCGCATCGTGAGAATTATCAGCCGCCAGCAGCCCGCCGATGGTTAGCCCGTCAAATCAGGTTTGGCAGGTGGCTGAAAAGCCAGGTCACAACCTAAGGTAGCTCGCCGCATTCCACCGAGTTGATGGGGGGAAGGTGGTCGACAAGCAGGCCCCAGCTATCGCCATCGTCGCAGGGGTAGAAGATCTGGCCTGTTGTGGTACCTACGTAGATTCCGCACGGGTTCAGGCTGTCGGTATCC
>CAUZJF010000080.1:0-8822 GCA_963579975.1 Dehalococcoidia bacterium | reverse complement strand
ATTCCCGCGTCGAGCCATGGATTCCCGACGTCACGGATGCGCGATACCGTCTCGCTACACTTGGGACACTCGATCTTGACGCTGTCGATCCACGGACGGTGAGGGGAGTGGCCTTCGAAGCTGTCCCATCCTTCAGTGGCCCTCGACTCCAGCTCGCTCTCCGAGCCCATCACCTCGAAGTGTCCGCACTCGCACTTGTAGATAGGCAGCGCCAACCCCCAGTACCGCTTCTTCGAGATCATCCAGTCATCCATGTTGCGTAGCCAGTCCAGTTCCCGTTCCAGCCCGAAGTCGGGGAGCCAGCGGATCTTTTTCGTAATTTCGGCGATCTGGTCGCGCAATTCGTCCATGGAGATGAACCATTCGTCGACCAGCCGGAATACGAGTTCC
The DNA here is from genome assembly GCA_963579975.1 of Dehalococcoidia bacterium. Taxonomy (GTDB): domain Bacteria; phylum Chloroflexota; class Dehalococcoidia; order Lucifugimonadales; family CAUZJF01; genus CAUZJF01. The sequence continues at coordinate 8,432 of CAUZJF010000080.1, read as the reverse complement.
GTATCGCAGCGCCAGCAAACCGGGTACCGGTGTCGGTACCTCTCTACCCTGTAGAAGACACCCTTGTCGCGCAGGCTGTCGTATATTGCGTCGTTGACATCGAAAACGCTCCGCCCTGTCAGCCAGTCGAAACCGTCGACGAAGTTGCCGAACTCGTCTAGTGGCGCGATTACGCTCAGGCCCTCTTGCTTGCTGATGGCGAAGTCGACCTCGCCCGCTCCTGGAGCCGTATGGACGATCCCGGTACCTTCGCTCTCGCTCACCTCCTCGTGGGCCACGACGCGCCGGTCGACGTCCCGCTGTGCGGGCAGCTCGTCGAAGGGACCGCGGTAGCGAAGGCCGACCAGCTCTTTTCCCGGCATCTCTTCGAGGACCTCGTGTCCACGCTTGATCTCAGATAGCCTGCTCTTGAGCAAGTACAGAATTTCGTCGTCTTCCGTGTGGACTTTGACGTATATCAGCTCGGGATTGACGGAGGCGGCCGTATTGGCGGCCAGCGTCCACGGCGTGGTCGTCCACACAAGCAGTGACTCGCCCTGCCGGTCGACAATGGGGAATCGTACGTACAGACCCGGGTGCACGATCTCCTTGTAGCCTTCGGTGACGATCTCGTGCTGTGAAAGGCCGGTACCGCAGCGGGGGCACCACGGCATCACGTCCGTGCCCTCGTAGACCCAACCACGCTCGTGGCACACCTTGAGGAACTGCCAGATCGTATAGTTGTTCTCGTCGGACATCGTGTGGTACGAGTTGTCCCAGTCCATCCAATAGCCCAGCCGTATCGACTGCTGTGTCTGGACGTCGGCGAATTTGCGGACCCTCTCCTTGCACAGCTCGACGAACTTGTCGATCCCGAAGGTCTCGATTTCCCGCTTGGAGTTGAGGCCCAGCTCTTTCTCAACTTCTACCTCGATCCACAGCCCCTGGCCATCGAACCCGTTCTGGTAGCGTTGTTTGAAGCCCTGCATCGTCTTGTACCGCTGGAAGATGTCCTTGTAGGTCCGGCCCCACGCGTGATGGACGCCCAGCGGATTGTTGGCCGTGACGGGCCCATCGACGAACGAAAACCGCTTGTCGGCCTCGTCGTTCTTCGTCAGATACTTCTGGACGATGCCGTTCTCGTCCCACCAGGCCAGCGTCTCGCGCTCCAGGGCGGGGAAGTCGACTTTAGAGCTAACAGGTTTGAACATCGTTCAAGCTCCTCATGGTGTAGGCCAGGTATGGCAGCTGTTCGTCTATCGATACTTTCGTGAAGTGGTGGTCAGTCCCCCGCGCGGGCGACAACCCACATGGTCTTCGATTCGGGCGTAAGCTCTTGGAGGCGACAGTCGGTCTCTCGCTCGCTTCCGAAACTGGTCACGAACGCCCAACCGGCTTCTTCCAGGAGTTCTCGGAACTCAGGCAGGTTGTATACCCTGTGTTCCATTCCGAGCTTCAGTCTTAGCCTGAGCGACTCACCCCGTCCCTCGAAAAAGCTCCACTCGCTCTCAAGCGTTGAGGTTTCGAGGTTGAGCTGCCGGTCCTGGACTATTCGTATCTCACCCGCGCGGTCCAAACCCGGCCCTTCGATGTTCCGGGCCATCCATTCGAGATGGGCGGTTAGCACCACCAGTGCGGCACCCGGCGCAGCCAGCCTGCGCAGCTGTCCGAACTGCTCCAGGTCGCCGTCGCGTCCATAGTAGCCATTCGAGGTGAACATACTGATGATCGCGTCGAAGGGCGATTCGTCGGCCATCAGGTTCTTGATATCCAGCATGTCGCCGACAACGAACCGCGCGCGAGCGCCGGTTTTGCTGGCGGCATCCGTGGCCTTATCGACGTACAGGGGTGAGATGTCGACGCCGACCATATCGTATCCACGCTGCGCCAGCAGAAGGGCGTGACGGCCCAGGCCGCACGCAACGTCGAGCACGCGGCCATTCGCGGGCACTCTTTCTTGCTCGAATAGCCCGTGTAGTGCTTCCGTCTCGGCCGGGGCCCTATCAGCGGCTTCCTCGAGGAACGGCAGGTAGAGCTCGGGCTTCTCGACGAACAGACGGTGGGTCCAATGCTCCCCACGATCAAGCCCGCGCGGCGCTTTCGATTGCTCGGTCACCCAATACTCCTGTTAGACAACGAAAGGCCCGTCCCTGCCGAGGGACGGGCCATGAAGCTTGCGGTGCCACCCACGGTCCCCTAGTTTCAAGGGGCTCTCTTCAGAGGTACGAACATACCCCTGCTCCGCTAACGGCGAGCAAGTCCGGCGGGGCCTACTGGAATACTCGTGGACAACTATCCGTTCGGCCCGCGGCTCGGGAGGGATCTTCGCAGGGCCGGCTCGCGTCTGCTTGCACCAACCAGACTCGCTACTGCGACCGTGACCCTGCTACTCGTCTTCGTCGTAGCCGTTACGCGCAGAGAGTAGCCCACTGAGAACGTACGTGTCAAGGAGGCCGGGCCGCTGGCGCGATGACAGCGCGATGGTAGACTTACCACCACCTCTGGAACTCCGTAGTCATTGGGATTGTAGCCGAACGAGCGGAGCCCAGTAATGGTCCTCTTAAGCTACGCCGTCGTCCTCGTAGCCGGCGTGCTCCTCGCCGATCTGTTGCAGGCCTCCGTCCAGGCGGCGATGCTTCTCGCTGTCGGCGCGGTCGCTCTGTCGGTCCTACTGGCCACGCTTTGTCGGGCAGTCACGCCTGGGCCGCTCATGCTGGCGCTGGCGGCCGGCGTACTGAGAGTCGCGCTGGCCGCACCTGACACCGTTTCGGACCTGCCGGAGTATCATGGCCTCAGCGACGTTATTCTGCAGGGCGTGGTCGTCTCTAACCCGGAAGCTGCAGGCTCGCCGGCTAGGTTCAGGCTGAGGGCCGATACGATCGCCACCGGCGCTGGACAGGTGGAGGTGTCGGAAGATGTCCTGGTAACCATGATGCCGGCCGTAGACCTGGTCTTGCTGATACGTCCGGTACGGAGACAGGCTGCAACTGTCGGGGCGTATCCAGTCGCCGCCGGACCCCTTGCTGGCCGGCACCGCGTCGGACATCGACAATGCGGCAGTCGTCCTTCGGCTTGTGTACGGCGACGTAAGCTTCCTTCTCGCCGGCGACATCTTTGCGGAGGCCGAGGCCGCGCTGGCGGCGAGTGCGCCCCTCGACAGCGATGTCCTCAAGGTACTGCACCATGGCAGTCGTAGCTCGTCGTCGGAGCTGTTTCTGGAGCGGGTCAGCCCCGTGGCAGCCGTGATCTCCGCAGGCGCGGAAAACCGCCACGGACATCCGTACCCGGAGACGATGGAGGCGCTGCGGCAGCGCTTGTCCGAGGACGAGATCTTCCTTACCAGCGAGCACGGAGACGTGGAGTTCGTAACCGACGGCACGCATCTGCGAGTGGTCACGGAGCGGTAGGAACCTACCGCTTTGCGGGCCCACGAGCGCGATTCACGCAGGAGGAGGGTGTTTGCCTTTTGTAGCAGATAGGGCCTTGTGCTATGATTGTGAAGCATTTTGCAAGGTAGCGGGGGTCGGTTGGTCGCTACGGAAAACGGCAACCTACGAGAGCGAATCCGGCAGGCAGTGGCTGGCCAGAAGCGCCCCACTACGACGGTACTGTCGTCCTTGTTAGCCGCTCAGGACGAGCTCGGGTACCTCCCCGGAGAGGCCATCGAGGAGGTGGCGAGACTCACCGACGCCAGCATCAACGATGTCTGGGGCGTCGCGTCCTTTTACACTAATTTTCGCTTCGAGCCCCCCGCCGAGCATATGGTAGAGGTTTGTTGGGGCCCGACGTGCCACCTGGTCGGCGCCAGCACGATTCTGAAGCAGCTCTTGGACGACCTCGGACTCACCGGGGAAGGCGACACTTCCGACGGTAGGATCACCCTCAAATACAATACCTGCCTCGGCGCGTGCGCTCAGGCGCCCGTAATGAGCATCGACCACCATCTGCGTGGGCGTATGACGATTGAAAAAGCACGCAGCCTGGTCGCGCAGGCGTCGAAGAGAGATTCCTGATGGACTGTAGCGCTCTCTGACTCGGACTGGGCCGTCCTCACAACCAAGCGTATTCATGACTACTTTCAACGAACTCAAAACCGAGGCCGACCGCCGATGGCAAGACCTTGTCGCCGGCGACAAGCCGTGGATACGGGTCGGGACCGCCATGTGCGGCCAGGCCGTGGGCGCAGTTGAGGTCGTAGCGGCCTTGCGGTCTGAGCTCGAGGCTTGCGACATACCTGCTACGGTCGACGAGGTCGGCTGCCTCGGTATGTGCTACGCCGAGCCTCTCGTCGACGTGATGAAGCCCGGCGGTCCAAGGGTTTTTTTCTCCGGCATGGCTCCGGAGGATGTAGGCTCGTTGATCGATGAGTATCTCGTCAATGATCGTGTTCCCCCGAAGAACGTCATGGGCTATCTGGGAGAGCCCTCTCGAGATGACATACCGGACCTCAACTCACTGCCTGTCGTGGCGATGCAGCGGCGAATCGCTCTTAGGAACGCCGGCAACACCGCGCCCGACGACATCTATCAGTACATAGCCAACGGTGGTTGTGCCGGCCTCAACAAAGCGCTGTTCAAGATGGAACCGGATGCCGTGGTTGAGGAGATGAAGGCTTCGGGGATGAGAGGTAGAGGAGGCGCGGCCTTCTTGACCGGACTCAAATGGAGCTTCATGGTCCGATCGTCCGGCCCGCCGAAGTACATTCTGGCCAACTGTGAAGAAGGAGACCCAGGGGCCTACAACGACAAAGGGATTCTGGAAAGCGATCCCTTCACTCTTCTGGAAGGGATCGCTATCGCCGGCTACGCCACGGGAGCGACCAATGGGATCGTTTTCATTCGGCACGGGCACGACGGACCTATCGACAGGACAGAAAAGGCGATTGAGGAGGCGTACAAGGCCGGCGTTCTGGGCCAGAACATCCTGGGCTCGGAGTTCAGCTTCGATATAGAGGTGTCGTTGACCGGCGAGTCCTACGTCGCGGGCGAAGAGACAGCGCTAATGGAATCGATTGAAGGGAAGCGTTCCATGCCACGGGCGAGGCCGCCTTTCCCGGCTGCATTCGGCGTGTGGGGCAAGCCCAGCACGATAAACAACGTTAAGACACTCTCGTACGCCCCTGAGATTATCTCCAAGGGGAGCGAGTGGTTCTCCTCGATCGGGGTCGAAGGAAGCACCGGCACTGCCATCGTCTGCCTCAACGGGAGCATCGTCTACCCGGGCCTGTACGAGGTACCGATGGGCCTGACACTGGGCCAGGTGATCAACGATCTTGGAGGCGGCGTCCCGGGAGGGAAGCGGCTCAAGCTTCTGCAGACGGGCGGACCGCTCGGAGGCGTGTTGGGCGCCGATAGCCTGGAGATACACCTCGACTTCGACGAGATGAAGGAGGCCGGCGCGATCCTCGGTTCCGGAGGGATCATAGTGGCCGACGAGGACGCCTGCGCCGTCGACCTGACCCGGGTGCTGGTTGCCTTCTGCCAGTACGAGTCATGTGGAAAGTGCTTCCCCTGTCGATTGGGAATGACGCACATGCTCGAAATCATGGAGCGAATAGCACGTCTCGAAGGGACCCGGTCGGACCTGGAACTGTGCTCGAGTGTCGGGCAGACGATGCAGGCGGGCTCGTTGTGCGGTCACGGACAGCTCGGGTTCAATCCTGTTCGTTCTGCTCTCGAATTCTTCGACTCCGACTTTCGAGCCCACATCGAGGAGAAGCGTTGTCCGACCGGCGCGTGCAACAAGACGGTGCTATCGCCCAGAAACACGAGGTTTTTCGCGGAGGACGTCCGGGCCAAGAACCAACCTCTCGAATTTGCGGCGCGTAGCTGACGAAAAGAGACTTCGGACTCCGAACGAGGCCCAGTTGGAAATCCTGTCATGCCAGATGAGATAACACTCACAATAGACGGCGTCGACGTCAAGACGACGCCCGGCACGAATATTCTTCAGGCCGCGATCGACGCGGGTATGTACATCCCGTACCTCTGCTACTATCCGGGGATGAAGTCGTTCGGCGCATGTCGTATGTGCGTCGTCACGGCAGAGCAGAAGACTCCGGACGGAGAGTACCGGTCTCTGCCGGGTAGCCCGGCCTCGTGCACGACACCGGCCGCCGACGGCATGCGGGTTTCGACCAACTCAGAGAACCTGGTGGGACTCCGCCGGGGCATCATGGACCTGCTGATTTCCGAGCACCCCCACGGCTGTCTTACGTGCCACCGTGTCGAGCTCTGCGGTCCGTCGGACATCTGCCTGCGCCACGTGTCCGTAAACGATCGCTGTGTCACTTGCCCCAAGAACGAGCGATGCGAACTGAAAGATACGGTTCGGTACCTCGAGATGGAACTCGACACGCCGCTAACCTACAACAACCGCCACCTGCCGTTAAAGGTCGAAGACCCGCTCTGGGAAATGGACATGAACCTCTGCATTGTTTGCGGACGCTGTGTGCGCGCCTGCGATGAGATCAGAGGCGACAACGCGCTCACGTTCACAGACCGGTCCGGACGGAGCCTCATCGGCACATCCCACGGCACTTCGCTGCTCGAGTCCGGCTGTGAGTTCTGCGGCGCGTGCATCGACGTGTGTCCCACGGGCGCTCTGGTGGAGCGAGAGCACAAGTGGGACAAAGCGGTCAAAAAGGTGTCGAGCATCTGCCCCCACTGCCCGGTCGGTTGTCAGGTCGACCTGGAGGTGGACAAACGGAACCGTCTTATTCGAACGTCTCCGGACATCCACGCGCCTGCCAACCGTGGACAGGTCTGCTTCAAGGGCAAGTTTGGCTTGGAGTTCGTGAACCGCAAGGAACGGCTGCGCAAGCCGCTCGTTCGCGTCGACGGCTCACTTCAAGAGAGCACGATCGTGGACGCTCTCGACCAAGTTGCGAGTCGATTGAAGGAACACAAAGGCAACGAATTCGCTCTGATCGCCTCGCCAAGGGGCACGAACGAGGACAATTACATCGCGCAGAAGTTCGCTCGCGCGGTTATGAGCAGCAACAACATCGACATCTCATCGAACCTGCGCCCGGAGTTGACGCCGGCGCTCGGCGACATGCTTGGAAGCCGCGCCGCGACAAATTCCATCTGGGAACTGGAAGGTTCCAAGTGCTTCCTCGTCGTATCCAGCAATATCACCGAGGAGCAGAACGTCGCCGCCATACCCATCAAAAAAGCGGTCAAGAATGGTGCTGCGCTCATCGTCGTCGATCCACGCGAAACCGAGTTGACTCGGTTCGCAACCGTATGGCTTCGACCTCGGCCCGGAGCCGAGACTGCACTGATCGGCGGGATCTTGAGGGCAATCGTCGACGAGTCCCTGGACGACCACCAGTTCCTGGCCGATCGATGTGAGGGAGTGAGAGAGCTCAAGAACAGCCTGTGGGCCTTCGATCTGATTCGTGTCTCGGAGATCACAGCAATACCCCAGACGGAGATACAGGAGGCCGCCCGGATATTCGCGAACAATGGCCCGGCGGCCATACTCTACGCCCTGGAAACACTGGCTCCCGAGCTCCGCGATGCCTGTGTTCGCGGTCTCATAAATCTTGCTTTGGTCACCGGTAACGTTGGCAAGCCGTCGTCGGGACTGTATCCGCTGTACGCCGGCGCCAACGAGCAAGGTTCGAAGGACGTGGGATGTGCGCCCGACTATCTGCCTGGTTACCGCCCGCTGTCGGACTCGACCGATGTAGACCGTTTCCAGCAGGAATGGGACGCGGATGTACCATCATCCGAAGGCCTTACGCTCACAGAGATGACGGCGGCCATTCGCGACGGTCACGTCAAGGCCCTGATGGTGGCCGGCGATAGCCCCAATTTTACGAACAGTGAGCTGGGAGACTTCCTAAACGCGGCACGGCAGTTGGAACTCCTTGTAGTCCTGGCAACATTCCGGAGCGAGCTGACCGAAGTGGCCGACGTCGTGCTTCCGTCGGCGACATTTGCCGAGAACGAAGGTACCTATACGAACATGGAGCGCCGGGTCCAGCTCGTTCGTCCGGCAGTCGGACCGAAGGGCGACGAGGAGCCCGATTGGCGAATCATCAATCGGATAGCCAACCTGATGGGCGCGAACGGCTTCGATCACGAGGACGCTGAAGCCGTTTTCGATGAGCTGACGGGTCTTGTAGAAACATATGGCGGCATCTCATACGAACGGCTCCGGTCCGGCGGTGTGCAGTGGCCATGCCTTGCCGCCGACATGTCGGATACCGGGATACTTGGCGTCCCCGAGGCCGACGCCGGCAAGATCAAGCTCTCTCAGATGGCGCTGCCCGATGTGCCCAATGACGTCGGCGCTGACTACCCGTTTGTTCTAGCCATGGGACGGATGCTCCACCAGGCGGACCGTCCCATGGAGATCGGCAAGTCCGGGAAGCGGAACGTTATCGAGCGCGACGAGGTGGTTGAGATTCATCCTGAGGACGCTCAGGACCTCGACATCGTGGA
>CAUZJF010000079.1:0-8849 GCA_963579975.1 Dehalococcoidia bacterium | reverse complement strand
ACATCGTACGCGGTTCGTGGATGAACTCCACCACATTCACCTCGCTCTTTTTCACGAGGTGATAACCTTCAGGTCCGACTGGCCGGATGCGCCGATCGCCTTTCTTCGTCTCAGCAGATTCTATAAGCCGCAGGCGCGAGAAGCTGCAGTCGAGGGATGGCACGTGAATGAGATCGCCGGCCAGCACCTGCACTTGATCACGCATCCTCAGAAGGTCACCAAGCTTGTGCTCGATGCTCTTGACCGGAGCGGAGTTACGTAGGTGGCAATGGTAGATGCGAAGCTCCAGGAAATGATGAGCACATGGTCGCTTTCTGACGTAGGCAACCTCCAAGACCGGCTGGAAGAAATGGTACGACCAGCCTTGTTGGCCGGCTATTTCGGCAAGAGCTTCACTCGTTTCGTATCCGGGTTGCAGTACCATCTCGGCGGCGCACAGGACACAGCGGAACTGGCGTCTCTGGCACGGGTATCAGCCAACGACCACGTTCTTGATGTGTGCTGCTTCATCGGTGGGCCCGCATTGCAACTCGCCGAGCTGAGCTCCCTTGTCGACTTCCGAGTCGCCAAGGCCAGCGCGCTTCCCTTCGAGGATGGCGCATACACGGTTGTCTGGATCCAGTGTTCGCTGGACTCCGACGAGCTGTGGCTGAAGGAATTCGACCACGTCCTTGCCCCGGGCGGCAGGTTCGCGTTCACATTCCAGAGGAGGGGCAACGATGACAAACGGTGGACTCTCGCCGAGCTCACCGCTTTGTTGAGAGGCCTGGGATACAATATCAACCACGCTGACGACATAACTCAGAGAGATATCGAAATAGGATGGCGGGCTCTTGACGGGAGACTGTCAAAGCGTGAGGATGTGTTCAGTGCGGCCCTCGGTCCAGGTTGGGTCAGGAGCGCCCGCCGGGAGTTCCGACGCGAACTCGAGAACATGGAGAGTACGGGAACGCGCGAGTCGTTGCTACGAAGAAGCCGTGAAGTGGACGATCCGGCCCGCTGAGAGCAGTGCAGAGGGTCTGCCCCGAGCTGAGCCAAGGGAGGCCAACTTCTTTTGTCGGCGGCTTGGGCGTGCCCCCCGATTCCATTACGGTGGGTGAGCGGGCCTACAGGAGAGGAGCTGGTACACGACAAATGGTGACCGCCGGCCAGAAAGCCCTATACGATACGTTCGGGTTCCTCTTCGTCAAAGACCTCTTCTCACCGGCTGAAGTATCCGAGATTGTCGAGGACGCCGAGCGCCTTTGGGAACAGGAGCGCGGGCGTCCCGATTTCCAGGTCGCGGACGACGGCAGCCAGCATACGGGGCCTTTCGTGGAGCTGAGCCCCCGGCTGTTCAAGCTGGTAGACGACGAGCGTATCTATCCGGCCGTCGACCGGCTGATCGGGCCGGACATGGTCTGGACCGGGTCCGAGGGCAACATAACCGGCTACAGCGCCGCGCAATGGCACCCGGACCGCAGGAATCACGTGCTCGGCGACCTCGATTACCCGCGCCTCAAGGTGATGCTCTACCTGGACGAGGTGCGCGCTGATAGCGGCGCGCTTCGGGTCATTCCCGGCTCGCACCGCAATCCACTGCACGACGGTCTCTACGCGATGCTGGACGCCGCCGGCTGGGAGCCCATCCCAGAGGCCGAGAACGAAGCTGACATGCCCTTCGGTGTCGCCGGCGACCGTATGCCGTGCTACATCGTCGAGTCGAGTCCTGGCGACGTGCTCTTTTTCAACCAGTGCCTGTTCCACGCGGCATACCACGCCAGTTCAGGACGTCGCTACATCGCGTTGAAGTTCGCCGGAAATCCCGCCACCGACCAGAACATTGATGCTCTACGGCGCGGCAGCGAGAAGGCGTTTATGCCACACGAATCGCTCCTGACCAGCGAGAACGCCCGCGTCCGGGCTCTCGTTCAGCCTCTGGCGGAGATCGGTCCCGCCTAGACCTGACTCCCGCTGTTTCCGCTGGTTTCCGTCAAGCAGCAGGGGTCTGGACTGCAACGGGTAAGACAGAACAGCATGCGTAGAGGCCACCCATTTCTCGTAGTGTGTGTAATCCTCCTCGCGCTCACAAGCGCCTGCGGCCAGACCTCGCGCGAAGCGGTCCCTACGGCGACACTCCCGGCCGCGGTTAGTGAGGACGTCCCCGCCATTACCGTAGCGCCCCCGCGCCCGCCACCTGTGAGCGTCTCCATCACACCTCGGCATCTGCAGATCGAGCCGACTGAGAGCCAACAGTTGGTCGTTCAGGCGTTCGATGCGGCCGGCCGCATCGAACGCAGTTCACTGAAGCGTGGATGACCTCGGTTGCAGGCGGTTCCGTAGGTCCCGATGGTCGCTTTACCGCCGGCAGAGGGGTCGGTGCATTTCCAGAAGGCGTGACCGCTGTCGTAAGGGCATCCGGAATCACCCTCGAGGCAACCGCAACGGTCGTGGTCGAGCCGGGTCCCGTCCACCAGGTTAGGTTGACTCCTTCCGAGCCTTCTCTTCTTGTTGGCGGTGGCACGGAGGACTTCCAGGCCGGCGCGTACGACGAGTACGGGAATAGGATCAAGAGAATCGAGGTTGCCTGGTCCACGACCGGTGGCCAGATCACCCAGGCCGGCTGGTACACGACCGGGCCCGAGAGCGGCCGGTTCCAGGTCACTGCAATCGTGAGCGACGGGAAGGCGTTGATCACAAGTTCCGAGTATGTCTACGTGGTGGAGAATCGCATCCCCGATGGTGGCCCGGACGCGCGGTCTCAATGAACCGCATCCCGAAGCCGAAGTATCTCGGGCCGCAATATGGCGGTCAGTTCAGGGACCGGAGCGTAGCGGCGGCGTATCTCCATCGCCCGCCCTACTCGCCGGAGCTGTTCGACACCTTGGAGTCCCTCATCCATTCAGAGCCCCGTCTGGTCCTCGACATCGGCTGCGGTACCGGCGAAATCGCGGTCCCGTTGGCAGAGCGAGTGGAGCGCGGCGTTGCCGGCGATCCGTACGAAGCGATGTTGAGAATGGCGCGGAGCCGGCCGGGATGGGACCGGGCGAACATCCGCTGGGTGTGCGAGAGCGCCGAAGACTTCGAATACAGCGAGCAATACAGCCTGATCGTGGCAGGCGCCAGCCTCCATTGGATGGACTGGTATGTGGTGTTGCCCAAGATGAGGTTTTCATTGCAAGAGAACGCCTTCCTCGCTACCTGTGGTGGCCGCCAGGAGGGATCGACACTTCCTTGGCTGCATGCGCTGAGGAAGATCATTCCGCGCTATTCCACCAATCGAGAATTTCAGCCGTACGATCTCATCGACGAGCTGGAGCGGCGGTCGCTCTTCGAGGTGATCGGTCGCAAGCGGACTTGACCCCAACCTCACTGTATGCGTGTCGAAGACTACGTGGAGATGATCCATTCGCAGAACGGTTTCTCTAGGGAGCGGATGACGAGGGAGTCGGCAGCCGCATTCGATTCGGAAGTTACTGGAGCCCTGGCGCCATACGCCACGGGCGGTATGGTTGCCCTGCAGGTGACCTCAACGCTCACCTGGGGACGGCCGTCAGGGCCTGACTAGCCCGCCAACGGCCAAGAGGATTGGACCATGGGTGACTACCATATCAACGTAGTTTGCAGCGAAGAAGATGAGTGCTACGTAGCGGACACCCCCGAGGAAGCGCTGGCAGACGTGTCAGAAGAGCTATTGCGGCCTGGGTAGACGCTGCCAGAGAGGAGGGCAAACCGGTACCTCCTCCCCACTACCGACCAGCCATCTACCAGTCCGCTTGATCGCGGACCGAGAGACCGCCTTCCGGAGCGTCCCGGTACGACTAAAACGAGAGGTGAATTCTGTCATGCTGAGGAGTCCTGATGCTGTATCGGGACGACGAAGCATCTAAGGTGGCTGATCTCCGATAGAGACCTCGGCTTGCGAGAAGGTCTCTTAAGATTCCTCGCTGCGCTCGGGATGACAGTTTCCGCAGAGACAGCAGCGGGCGACAAGAGCGGCCATCCCCACCATAGCTAGCACCTGTCCTCCCGCGGTCGGCGGTTAGTCTGAGCCGGATGTATAATCTTGGCACGTCGTTCCGCCGAGGTTAGGTCCCGTGACCAGCACGAAGCCCACGTCTCCTGAAAAACCCCTGCTCTTGCTGATGGACGGCCATGCCATGGTCCACCGGTCGTGGCACGCCATCCAGCAGCCCCTCACGGTGAACCGCACTGGCGAGGAGGTCCACGGCGTCTACGGCTTCCTCAACACATTCCTCCGTACGCTGGCGGACTTTCACCCGACCCACTGCGCCATCTCCTTCGACTTGTCCGGTCCGACGTTCCGCCACCTCGCATACGATGAGTACAAGGCCCAGCGCCCCAGGGCGCCAGACGAGCTTCGCGCCCAATTCCCCCACGTTCGGAAGTTCATGGAGGTCTTCGGCGTCCCGACGTACGAACAGCAGGGCTACGAGGCCGACGACGTACTGGGGACACTTTGCCGCCAGGCCAAGGAAAAGGAAATCGACGCCCTGGTCCTGACCGGCGATACCGACGAGCTCCAGCTCGTATCCACCAATGTCAAAGTGATACTCACGACTGGAGTGCAAGGGCGCACGGTCTACGACGTTGCCAAGGTGAGGGAACGGTACGACGGTCTTGGCCCGGAGGCCGTGGCCGACATCAAAGCCCTCGAAGGCGACACGTCCGACAACATTCCTGGAGTGCCAGGGGTCGGAAAGAAGACGGCCATCAAGCTCTTGACCCAGTTCGGCTCCGTCGAGGGAATCTTCGAGAACCTCGACGAGGTGGGCCCAGCGCGGGTCCAGAAGAACCTCGCCGAGAATCGCGAGTTGGCGCTGCGCAGCAAGTTTCTGACGACGATCGTCCGGGACGTACCAGTCGAGCTCGACCTGGACGCCACGCGTTTCTGGACCTACGACCGTGCCAAGATCGTAGAGGTGCTGAGGGAGTTCGAGTTCTTCAGCATGGTCGATCGGATCCCCAGCCCCGACGGCGACACTGCCACCGCAACCCAGTCGGCCTTCACAATGGACACGGCACCCCGGGACACCCAATACACGATCGTCGATACACCCGATGCCCTCGATTCGCTCGTGAAAGAGCTGGGGTCGTCGGATGGCTTCGCCTTCGACGCCGAGACCACCGCAGCCAACGCCATGGCCGCCGACCTTGTCGGCCTCGCCTTCTCCAACGCCGCCGACCATGGTTGGTATGTCCCGCTGGGCCATGACGAGGGGCGTCAGCTTCCGCTGGACGGCACGTTGGCGAAGCTACGTCCGGTCCTCGAAGACGAATCGGTCCCCAAGATCGCCCACGACGCGAACCACGACATGACGATGCTGTCGAGACACAGCATCAACGTCGAGCCTTTGGCCTTCGACACCATGCTGGCGGCCCACGCCGGCGGCAGAAAGGCGACGGCGTTGAAGGCCCTTGCCCTGGAGCTCCTGCAGGTGGAGGCGCCACCCGTCTCGGACCTGATCGGCAGCGGACGCAAGCAGGTGACCATGGCGCAGGTGGCGATAGACCGGGCGGCCGAGTACGTCGCCGGCAACGCCGACCTTACATATCAGCTCTACGAAATCCTGGACAAAGAGGTGGACCAGAAGGGTGTGAAGCACGACCTTGACACGGTCGAGATGCCGCTGGTCCCCGTCCTCGTGCGCATGCAGGCTAACGGTATCGCCCTCAAAGTCGGCCTGCTCGAAACGATGTCTGTCGATCTGGCGAAGAAGGTCGCCCGCATCGAGTCGGGAATGTACGAACTGGTCGGCCACGAGTTCAACATCGGCTCGTCGCAGCAGCTCGGCGATGTCCTGTTCAAGGAGCTTGGTCTCCCACCTACGAAGCGCACCCAGAAGGGCTATTCGACGGATGCGTCGTCTCTTGAAGGGCTGAAGCGCGTGATCGACCAGGGGGAGACCGAGGGCATCGACCCCAAGGCCCTTGAGGTACTCGACCAGGTGCTCGAGTACCGGCAGCTCACCAAGATCAAGTCCACCTACGTCGATGCCCTGCCGTCTTTAGTGAACCCTCGCACGGGTCGCATCCACACGATCTACAACCAGACCGGCTCCGCGACCGGACGAGTGTCGAGCAACGACCCCAACGTGCAGAACATACCCGTCAGGACTGATCTCGGACGGAGCGTGCGTGAAGCTTTCATTGCGGAGGAAGCGCCTGACTGGACGCTCCTGGCGGCGGACTACTCGCAGATCGAGCTGCGCGTGCTGGCCCACCTCTCGGGGGACCCCGGCCTTATCGAGGCGTTCCGAAGCGGCCTGGACATCCACGACGCGACCGCTTCGTCGGTCTACGGTGTGCTCTTAGGCGAAGTTACCGCCGCCATGCGACGCGTCGCCAAGATCATGAACTTCGGCGTCGTGTACGGCCTGAGCCCCTTCGGCATCAGCCGGCAGACGGGACTGAGCGCCGAGGAGGGCAAGGCGTTCACCGAAATGTACTTCGGTAAGTATCCCGGTATCCGCGACTACATCGACTCGATCAAAGCACGCGTCCGGGAGACCGGATACGTCGAGACGCTGAACGGCCGCCGCCGGTACATCCCCGAGATCGGTTCCAGCAACTTCCAGGTCAGGTCCTCGGGCGAGCGGATGGCCATCAACATGCCCATCCAGGGCACCGCGGCCGACATCCTGAAGATCGCTATGGCCCACATCCAGACACGCCTCGACGAGTTGAAGCTAAGGACGATGATGGTCGTCCAGGTACACGACGAGCTGATCTTCGAGGCACCACAGGATGAGCTCGACACGATCAAGGACGTGGTGCTGGAGCTAATGCCGTCCGCCATGGATCTCGTGGTCCCACTCGATATCGAGCTGAAGTCCGGCTACACCTGGGGCGACATGGAGTGAGCGCCCCTCAAAGGCGCAGGGGTCGCACCGGGGCCAGGATCGCCTGGGGGTCGTCCTTCCAGGCCGGCGGCTGCACGTCGATATAGAGCTCGATTTCGTTGCCGTCAGGATCGAAGATGTACACGCTGTGGGTAACTCCGTGGTCAGCGGCGCCTCCGACAGTCACGCCCTCGGCCTTCAGCTTCTCGATGGCCTCCCGAAGCTCCTCGTCCGACTCCCCGATCTTGAGACCGACGTGGTAGAGGCCGACGCGCCGGCCCTCCGGTATAGGCGTCGCGTCCTCGCCGACATCGAGCAGCAGCAGCTCGTGATGCGTCCGGCCGGACGAGAACATTGCCCCTTGATTCCCAAGCTTGGCGATCTCTTTCCAGCCCAAAATGTCGCCGTAGAACCGGCGAGACCGTTCAAGGTTCCGAACGTACAGTACGACGTGACCTAGCTCTGCTACCTGCATCGAGATCCCTCTCTGGTAAGTCTAGTTCCCATTCTCGTCGAGACTGACATACCGAGGCAAGCCGCGCTCACCTACCAGGGGCGACGTGCTCTACCTCCTCCTTGACGCAGGTCAATGTTCCGATCACCATGTATTTGATTGAGAGGAAGCCATGAAAGTGATCACTGCGACTATCACCCAGCGTGGCCAGGTGACCGTTCCCGTCGCCCAGTGCCATCCTGGGGCCTGTTGAGTAGGGTCCAATACCCACTGGAGGTATTAGGACGAGGGTAGGACCCTAACGTCGCAAGAGACGATGCCAGATTGCATCCGAATACCGCCCCTCCAGCAACCGGATATGCCCCGCCCCCAGCAGCGGCACCGGCAGCCCGGACGCGGGGCTTGCGTCCGGGCTGAGGCGCGGCGGATCCCCGACCCCGCTGCCCTTCTCCTGCACCAGCACCTTGAACGCGCCCAGGCCGTCGGGGCGGACCAGGTCGCGCATCGCCATCATGTTGGCGTCGCGCTCCCGCTGGGGCTGGACCTCGGAACGCAGCCTCCGCATCCAGCTGTCCAGCCCCAGCCCGCGTAGGAACGACGCCTGCGACCACAGCGCCACCGGCCGGAGCCCGACCGCCTCGCCGTCCGCGACCACCGCCGAGAAATCGACGTGGGCCGTCAGGTCCTGCCTGCCAACATCCCGGTACGGGTCGGCCCCCTGGGTGTGCCGCGAGTACGTCTGAAGCGTCCCCCGCGGCCGCTTTTCCGAATACAGCTCGGCGGCCTCGTAGCCGTAGTCGATCGTTAGGACGAACCCCCGGTCGAGGGCGGCGGCTACCTCGGCCATCCACGGCCCGATGCCGGAGTTCACCTCGCCCCGGAAGCCATCAGCCAGACCCCGTCCTGAGCCTGCCCTGAGCCTGCCGAAGGGGACCTCTACCGTTCGCCCTGAGCTTGTCGAAGGGCGCAGCGGAACGAGACGCTCCGCCAGCAGAGGCGTCGAAGGCTCATCCAGCACCTCGGTAAAAGCGCCGTCGGTGAGCGTGACGTACACCTCCCGGACCGCGCCGTCCTCGATCTCGAATCGGTGCACCGGGAACGCGTCGAGCAGTTCGTTGGACAGCACGCATCCGACCAGACCTTCGAACGGCAGCGCGTTGCTGGTCACCCGACGCCCTCCGTCATTCCGGCGAAAGCCGGAATGACGGAGGGCCGGCGAGGCCCGGTCGACCGCGACGTACCGCAGCGCGTCCCCGAATCCGCCGGGGAGGCTCTGCGAGTAGTCGACCACGTCCCGCGCCAGCTGCCCGATCCCCGCGCCCATTTCGACCGCGTCGAACCGTGACGGCCGGCCCAGCGCCTCCCACATCGCGTGGAGCTCCACCGCGATCGACGCCCCGAACGCCGGATGCGCTTTTGGACTCGTGTAGTAGTCCCCTGTGGCCCCGATCCGCTTGCTGGTGTAGTACCCGTCCACGGGGTGATAAAGCGCCACCTCCATGAACTCGGCAAAGGTGATCTTCCCGCTTTCGGTAATCCGGCGCCGGATCTCA